>CAYMWG010000168.1:5502-6603 GCA_964393765.1 uncultured Phycisphaeraceae bacterium | reverse complement strand
CGGGGCCAACGGCAACACCGTCCCCGATATCTTCGCCTTCCTCTCCGCATGGTTCAGCGCATAGGCGCAGAGTCGCCAGCGCGGGCTTGGGCGTTATCAGCGTGGGGGCCCGCTTCCGGCTAAATGCCACAGGGTTGCATCTCGTCTGCACCCCGCCAATCATTGAGCATGAAGATCCCCCCCCCGCTGCTGCTGTTGGTCTCTGCGATCGGCATGGTCGTGGCGGCATCGCCCGGTCATTGCGCCCAACCTGAACCGGCGGCACCCGCGCCCGTGGCTCAGGGAGTTGCGCGGCCGCTGAGGGTCGTCGTCTCGATCGCGCCCCTGCGTGGACTTGTGCAGCCTCTCCTGCCGGGGGGCAGCACGATTGATGTGCTGATCCCGCCGGGCGTGAGCGAGCACGGGTACGAGGTTCCGCCGGGCAAACTGGCGGCGATCACGCGTGCGGACCTCGTAGTGATAGTCGGGCTCGGACTGGAGCCCCAGATCGAAAAGTTCCTGAAGAACAACCCCGGCAATGCCCGCTTAGCAATCTCGATGGCAGACATTCTGGAGGTGAAATCGGGGGGTGCGCACGGCGAGGACCACGCGCACCACAAGCATGGACCCAACGGCGAGTGCCTGCACGGCGCGATGGAGGGGGGGGCCGACCCGCATCTGTGGCTCGATGCCGGGCTCGTGAAGACATTCATCGAACGCCTCGCGCCCAAACTAGCGGACCGATTCCCAGCCGGCGGACCCTCTGGAGCGGAGCACCCGGCGCTCATTGCGGCCAGGCAACTGACCGCACGCATCGACGCCGTCGATGCGGCGTACCGCGAGGCGACGGACAATGCCCAGACCCGCACACTCGTCGTCGGTCACGACGCCTACGGCTGGCTGGCACGCCGCTACTCCCTGAACACCATCGCCATCGCGGGGCTCAACGCGCAGGAGCCGACACACAAGGCGATCCAGGCGGCGATCGCGGCGATCCGTCAGCGCGGGGCCAGAGCCGTGTTTGTCGAGCGGCAACTTTCTCAGGCCGCGGGGAAGCGGATCGCGCAACAGGCCAAGGTGCCTGTGCTGATGCTCGACCCGCTGGGCGATGGGGACTGGTTC
>CAYMWG010000168.1:0-5402 GCA_964393765.1 uncultured Phycisphaeraceae bacterium | reverse complement strand
GCCGTGGATTGCCAGTCCGTGGGCTTTGCGTACCCGGGTGGGTCGCCAGTTCTTGAGAACATCACGCTGCGGGTGATTCAGGGCGAGCGGCTGGGGATTCTCGGGCCCAACGGGGGCGGCAAGAGCACGCTGCTCAAGTTGGCACTCGGCCTGTTGAGCGGCAACTCGGGGAGCATCCGCGTGCTGGGGATGAGCCCCAACGAGGCACGCCGGGCGGGCGCGATCGGCTACGTCCCACAGCGCCCCGAGGCGGAGTTGGGCATGCCGATGTCGGCCCGCGAACTGGTGACGCTGGGCGCGGCGTGGAAATGCCCGGCGTGGAAGCGCGTCCCGGCGAACGTGCGCGAGCGCGTGGACCGGATGCTGGGCCTCGTGGGCGCGAGGGACTTTGCCGATCGGCCCGCGGGAAAGTTGTCGGGCGGGCAGTTGCAGAGAGTAATGATCGCCCGGGCGCTGGCGGCCGATGCCCGCATTCTGGTTCTTGATGAGCCGACGGTCGGGATCGACGCCGCGGGCCAGCGAGTGTTTGCCGATCTGCTCGCGCGGGTCCACTCCGAACTGCAACTAACGATGATCGTGGTGAGCCATGACCTGCGCGCGATCGTCGCGGGCAGCGACCGCGTGGCCTGCCTGGCGCGCCGGCTGCACGCCCACGCCGCGCCGCAGGGACTGACTCCGCAGGTGCTCGCCGAACTGTTCAGCCACGAGATCGCGGGTGCCCCGGGCACGCTGACCGGCATGCATGTCCATGCGCACAGCGCGGCGGAGTGCTGCACAGAGACACAAGCACCGCCTTCCGCTCCGGTGCCTCTGGGCGTGAGCGCCGAACGCGCGGGGGGAGGGACGCCCTGAGCATGGAGACGTTTGACCTTCTCACCAGTCCGGACCAGGCGGACATGCGCCGCATCGTCCTGACCGCGTTGCTCGCGGGCCTGAGCGTCGTGCTGATGTGCGGGATTCTCAGCCCGCTTGTCGTGGTGAAGCGGCTCGGGTTCGTCGGCCAGGGGGTGAGCCACTCGGCGTTCGGGGGCATCGGCATCGCCGCAGTGCTGGCGGCGGCGGGGTGGATCGTCCCCGGCGGCGCGGCGGAGTTTGCGGTGATCGTCGCGTTCTGCATTGCCGCGGCCCTGGGCATGGCGACCCTGTCGGATCGACGGACGACGCCGGTCGATACAGCGATCGGCATGTTCCTTGTAGGCTCGATGGCGCTTGGCGCGGTGCTGATCCAGGCCAGTGGCTCGCGCACGAGTTGGGAGTCGATCCTCTTCGGCTCGATTCTCGTCGCTGGCAACCCGGAGGCTATCGCGGGATGGGGGATTGCCATCGCGGTCGTGCTGGCGGCGTGGTTGTGGCGGCGGCCAATGCTGTTCTGGACGTTTGATGAGGAATCGGCCGCGGCGTTCGGCGTGCCCGCGCGCCGCATGCAACTCACGCTGATGATCCTGCTCACGCTGGCGGTGGTCACCGCGATGAAACTCGCCGGCGTGATTCTCGCCACCGCGCTGCTGGTCCTGCCGGGGGCAATCGCACTTCGGCTGAGCGACCGCCTGCGAACGGTGATGGCGCTGTCGGTCGCGGCGGGTGTGCTGGGGCTGGTGGGCGGGCTGGTCGCGAGCATTGAGTTGAACTGGCAGGCGGGTCCGAGCATGGTGCTGGTGCTGACATTGCTCTTCGGACTGGCCGCGGCGTGGAGCCGGGCCACGCGCTCGCGGCGCGCGCCGGCGTGATGCAGCCGGAACTACAGTCTCCGTTCCCAGACCACGGAGTTCGCTCATGCCCAAGCCAGTGAAGGTAGAGATGTTCCTGGCCGAGTTGAACCGCCTCCGCAAGGACCTTGATGAGGACCCGACGGACATGGAGTGGCTGGCGCTCCACCACGCATTCTGCTTTATTTCGTACAAGACGGGCGAGTTCCAGAAGTACCTGGACGAGCAGGCCGCGGAAGGGGCTTTTGAGTCTCTGGGGCAATAGGTCGCTCCGCCCGCGGGCCGGGATTCTCCGCCTGCGGGGGCCGGGGTCGAAAAATAATGCATGGCGCGAACCCCAGCGGGTTTTCGTGCGAAGATTCTTGCATCGCCCGATTTGTGGGCGATACTTGGATATCGCGCGGAACGGGACGGCCAGGGCGTGAGAACCACGCCAAGGGCGAAACCCGGGAAACGCGACGACCGGACTGATGATCACAGTTCGGGCGATGAGCCGCGGGCGACGGTCCGCGGAAAAGACGCTCGGCGGCGGGACGACAACCCCTTACCGACCGGGAAGGCTCTTCTGGCAAAGGAGGTGATCCAGTGCTTACGGATTGTTTGAAGGGGCCAAGCCGCTAACAGCGGCCGCTCGACGGAGCCGGCCCGAAATGGCCTGGCCCCAACGCTGAAAAGCACGACCCCCGGCCCGCATGGACCGGGGGTTGTTGTTTTTGGACCATCCAGAACCGGAGCGATTATTACTGAAGTCCGAGCCATGCGCTGATGACCGTGCCGAAGCGCACGGTCACCCACGCGAGGAAGATCGCGGTGAGCGGGACCAAGGTCATCAGACCGCAAAGACTCAGGATCGAATCCGCGCGGGCTTGATCGCGGAGAACGTCGGCGTTCGAGGTGGACAGGATGAGCGGACTCTCCACGCCAGCAGCGACCCCCGGTGCATGGGCCATGCCGAAGGTTTGGGCCCTCCCGAATTGCATCAGCATCGTGCCAAGGCCGAGCGCGGAAACGATCGTGCCGACCATCACGCCCATCGCGCCGGCAACCCCCAGGAACAGGCCGGCCGCGCCGGGCGCGCCGGTCGCCAGGAGTGCGGGGAACGCGGCCGGCCACCACAGGTGGGCGGTCGTCCCTGTGCGTCTCAAGGACAGCGCGAAATACAGGAACGTGACGAGTGTCCCAAGAACAAGCCCGCACATGACGCGGGGGTTGAGAAGCGTCGCGTCGTAATGCGCGAACAGATCGGCGGTGCTCGCTCGCGATGCGGCGATGACCTCAAGCGAGATCGCGTGCTCGTGCGCGCCCGGGGACCCGGGCTCTCCGTGCGTCAGGATCGTGGAGACCAGCAGCGTGCGGCTCTCAGCGAGCAGGAACGGATCATCAATGTTCGGATCGCTGTCGGCAGCGCCGAGGACGAACCTGTGACCGGCACGCACGACGTCGCGGAACGCGCCATCGGTCGGAAGTTGCGTGCGGTCGATAAGCATGAGCGCATCGGTATGCGCCGCGCCGTCCACGCCCGCGCCCGGCACAACCGAGGCGAATACGCCATTGCCCATGTAGATCGCGTGCGGACCCGACTGGTCGCTCGCGCTGATGTTGGTGGGGTGGCTGGCCACAAAGGCGCGCGCGTGCGCTGCGAGCGAGGCCTGTATGGTGGTGAGGTAGGTGCCGGAGAGGGCGAGGGCCGCAATCGCCGCAGTAGCCAGCGAGAGGGACGTGACCGAAGGCGCGGCAGGTTGGTCATCGGGCGCGCCCACGATACGGTCGGCGCCTTGTGGAACGAGCGTGAGACTCAGCGTTCCGAGCATGGCCACCGCCGCGAGGGCGATGCCGTAGAGGCCAAGCAGCGGATTGTCTGCCGTGCCGATGCCGAAGCGGTAGGCGGCGGGGATGCAGACCCCGATGGTGAGCAGCGGAACCGATGCCTCCAGCATTCCCGCCGCGAGGGCGTCGACATCCGTGCCCGATCGCCGGTGGCGTCGATCCGCCGAGAGCACAATCGCCGCGAGCGCACCCACCACGACCGTGCCCCACAGACCGAGCCATTGAATCTCCGGCGAGGTGCGGAAGAGGGAATAGAGCAACGCCAGCGAGCCGGGAAGCAGGAGCCCTGCGGCGAGCCATACAGCCCGGCGTGATGCTTTGTATCTTCCGGTAGACGCATCACTCCCATCCGGTGTGGACCCGCGGAAAGCGAGCAAGCCCAGAAGTGCGCACAAGATGCCCACACCCGCAAGAGCCAATGGCAGCACCGCTAACTTCACGGTGATCAGCGACTGCGCGGCGGTGTCGAGAGTCAGCATGCCGGCACCGGCCGTCGCGCCCAGTGCGATCGCGGCAAGAACCGAGGCGTATGAGGAAGTGTGGAAGTGCGATGCGGTACCGGCGATGCCGCGCCTATTTCCGCGGAGGAGGGCGTAGACGCAAGAGCCCACCGCGAGGCTGAGAATGATGCCGCTCATCGCGGCCAGTCGGTGCGCGACGCTCCCCGCCCCATCACCGTCATGGCCGGTCAGGCCCAGTAGCCCGCCGAATCGTGTGAGAAGCCAGAACCAGATGCTGACAGTGAGCACCGCGATTCCGCTCACCAGCAGGCCCACCGCGGGGCCGGCGCGGAGCGAGTTGCCCGCGGCCGTGGCAGCGCCCATGTAGCCGAACAGCCCTAAGAGCAGGGCGACCACAACACCAGTTGTGGAACCCGTGGTCTGAATGCCGAGGCCGAAGCGGAGGATGCAGAACGCTGCTAAGAGCGCAGCGAAGGCCGCAAAGCCGACCTTGCGCGGCTGACGAGAGTCGGCCCATTCGTTTGCGAGCGAGTCGCGTGCGATACGGCCCTGCTCCGGGTCGTTCTCGGAACGCCGCATGGCGCGGTTCGTGAAAACTACGGCCATAAGGATCGCCGCGCCACCCGCGACGGGCGCGAGAAAGAACTGCCAGGGCAGTCCCACCCCGCTTGTCCCAAGCGCCGACACGCCGAGGGCGTTGATATCTGCAACCACGAGTGCGGCGTCGAGCATCGCGCGGTCTCCAAGGGTACCAGGGGTGAGTAGCTTATCCGATGTCGGCATGAACGAAAAGGGCCCCGGCGTGCGCCGGAGCCCTTGGAGTTCGCGTGCAACAGGCTCGATCAGTGCCGCTTCATCTCGGCGCTGTTGCCGATCATCATACCGTAGAACGATCGCCAGACAAAGAAAGCGGAAACAAGGAAGAAGGCGATGGTGAGGCCGAGCGTGAGGTTGGTGTGATCGTGCTGCTTCGTGGCCTCGTTGAACACCTTCATGCTCACGGCGAGTTCAACCGCCAGAAGCCCGAAGAGCGTCGTGAACTTGATGACCGGGTTCAGGGCGACGGAACTTGTGTCCTTGTACGGATCGCCCACGGTATCGCCAACGACGGTCGCGGCGTGCAGGTCGCTGCCCTTGCCGCGCCCGGAGTTCTTGTAGAGCGGATCGGTCTCGACGATCTTCTTGGCGTTGTCCCACGCGCCGCCCGCGTTGGCCATGAAGATGGCCTGATAGAGGCCAAAGATGGCGATCGAGATGAGGTAGCCGATGAAGAAGTAGGACTCGTAGAAGGCGAAGGCGAGCGTCGCGAAGAACACACCCAGGAAGATGTTGAACATGCCCTTCTGGGCGTATTGCGTGCAGATCTGCACGACCTTCTTGCTGTCCTCGACGCTCGCCTTGGTCGAGC
>CAYMWG010000167.1:0-6620 GCA_964393765.1 uncultured Phycisphaeraceae bacterium | reverse complement strand
AACGAGTTGCGGCCCTTGGTCGCCGAGGCTGCCACGCTTGTTCGATTGGATCGCGAGGCGTTCGACGCGGCCATCGAGAACAGCGTCCCGGAGAGCCTCAGCGCCTGGTGCGATGGCGACCGAATCGTGCAGGTGCTCGTCAACTTGCTCCGCAACGCGATCGACGCTGCCAGCCCCTTATCGAGCACTCGCCGAGACCCCGCTCGCGCGGGCGTGCAGGTAGTCGTCGCCGCCTCGACCGCCCAGCGCGACGGCCGGGAATGGGTTTCCCTCACCATCTCCGACAACGGTCCTGGCATCGACCCTGATGTGATGCCCTTCCTCTTCCAGCCCTTCGCCACCACCCGCCTTGATTCCCGCGGCACGGGCTTGGGACTGGCGACATCCGAGGGCATCGTCCGTGAGCATGGCGGAGTGCTGCTGGCACGCAACCGGCTCGATCCGAACCGGAGAGTGGCCGGTGCCGTCTTCGAAGTGGTGCTTCCTACCGGCGCGGCCTAAAACCCCGGCTTTCCCAGCCCTCGCTGCTGAAGTTTGCACCCCGGGTCCGCATTCTCCAGCGCAGCGCATTCCTACACTCCAGCCATGGCCACGATCCATCCGACCGCCACGGTTTCCCGCGATGCCCAACTCGCCCCGGACGTGCAGGTCGGACCGTTCTGCGTCCTCACCGGCAAGGTGCAACTCGCACCCGGCGTGCGACTGATCGGCAACAACTACATCAACGGCCCGGTGACGATTGGCACGGGCACGATCCTCTGGCCCTTCGCCTGCATCGGGTTCGAGCCGCAGGACTACAAGTTCGGGCCGGGAGCCGCGACCGCGGGAGTTGTAATCGGCTCGGAATGCCTGATCCGCGAACACGCGACGGTCCACGCTTCGACGAGCGTCGAGCGGCCCACCATTGTGGGGGACAAGTGCTTTCTGATGGTGAACACGCATGTGGCACATGACGCACGCCTGGGCAACAGCGTCGTCTTCGTGAACGGCGCGGGGATCGCCGGCCATGGCGAGATCGGCGACAACGTGACCCTCGGCGGCAACGCCGTCATCCACCAGTTCTGCCGCCTGGGTCGCATGGTGATGATGTCCGGCGATTGCGCCGTCTCGCAGGATGTGCCCCCGTTCTGCGTCGTGAGCGAACGCAACCGCATCGGCGGCATCAATCAGATAGGCCTCCGCCGCTCCGGCATGGCAAGGGCCGATATCAGCGAACTCAGGCGGGCCTTCCGCGATGTCCTGCGCACGCCCATGCCCCGCAAGGAGGCCGTCGCGCTCCTCCGCGACCGGGGCGCGGCCTGCGCCCCAGTTATGGAACTCGCCGACTTCATCGATTCAAGCAAGCGTGGCATCTGCTCTGGGATGGGCAGGCCCACACGCGGGTCGCGGGCCATCTCCCGATCGGCGGAACTCGAGGCCGTCGGCGAGAAGTAAGCCGGCCCCACGCCGTTCCGCTCGCCCGCGCAGCCCCATCCACAACTTGGTATTCTTCATCCCCATGAGCCTCCCGGAAGACGCTCCATTTCGTTCCCTCGAAGGCATGGCCCTCCGCGTGCTCGCGAGCGGTTCCGCCGGAAACTGCTCCGTCCTCATCGTCGGGCGTGCCGGCGTCCGCCGAGCATGCCTGATCGACCTCGGCCTCTCGCCGCGCCGCACCGTCCGCCTCCTCGCCGATTGCCAACTGAGCATGAGCGATGTGGACGATGTGTTGCTCACCCACCTCGATGCCGACCATTTCTATGGTACCTGGTGCCGCTTCTTGCCCCCGCACGTCCGCGTCCGCGTGCATGTCCGCCACCACCGGGGCGCGATCGCCGCCGGAATGCCGCCCGAGCGCATCACGCCCTTTGATGATTCATTTGTGATGCAGGCCGACCTGGGCGGCGCGCTCGTCGCCCCGATGCTCAACGCGCACGATGTCCTGGGGTCCGTCTCCTACCGGATCGACCTGCCCGCCTCCGCGGAGGGGGAGGGGGGGGTGGCATCGCTCGGCTTCGCGACCGACCTCGGGCATGTGCCGCCACGACTCACCGAGCACCTTCGCGGCGTCGATGTCCTCGCCATCGAGTCCAACTATTGCCCCGACATGCAGGCCCGAAGCGAGCGGCCCGACTATCTCAAGCGCCGCATCACCGGGGGCGCGGGGCACCTGAGCAACCAGCAGAGCCGCGAAGCAATCCGCGAGATCGATCCCCGCGGCCATGTCGTGCTCCTCCACCTCTCCCGCGAGTGCAACCTTCCCGCCCTCGCCGCACGCGAGCACGCCGCTGCACCCTACGGCCTGACCATCTCCGGCCAGCACGAGCCGACCGGCTGGGTGCCGGTGCAGGCACGCCCGCCGACTACAGCCGCGCGCTGCAAACCTGTCCAATCGGGACTCTTTGAGACACGCGACGTAGCGACCATTCGGGCGGGGGCGGCGGCGCTCGGAACGGCCTCGTGACAGGTTCCGCCGAAGTCCCCCGCATCGCGCTCCCCGCCCCTGCCCGCGGCCTCGGACTCTCCTCGACCTTTCCCCGCATCGCCCGCCAACTCCGCCGATGGTCGTACAAACTCACCTCGGCGCTGGGCATCCGCCGTGGATTGAAGATCCGGGGCAAGGCAGGGGCGGGGGGGGCGTACTTCAAGGAAATCACGGCCGAGTCGCTCCAGCGAGCCCTCTCCAAGAAGGGCCGCGGCTGGAAGGACTACCGCGTCACCTTCCCCGATGGCACCAAACTGCCGATCCGCTGCTCGCCCCAGCGGGTGTTCGACGACCTGATGGGGCCGCTGGGCTACGACGCCGGCCAGGCGCTGCTCGCCCCGCTCCTGGAGATCATCCGGCCCGGTGCGCGCTTGCTGCTCGTGCGGGCAGGGACGGGCGCTGCGGGCGCGTGGCTCGGCAGCGCAGTCGGCACTTCGGGCGGCGTGGTCGCGCTCGAGGACGATGAGCAGTCTGTCACGTTCGCCACAAGGCGGTATCCGCGTGCCAACGTCGCCTTCGAGCACGGCTCCGTCGAGTCGCTGACCGGTGAAACCGATGGCGCGTTCGACGGCGCGGCGGTCGTGCGGCCTCTGCCGCAACTCGAAGCCCAGCCCACGCTCGCGGAGGTCTGGCGCGTGATCGCCCCCGGCGGCTGGGCACTCATCGCCTGCGGCAGGGGGGGGGGTGAGGGCGACGCCGTCGCCGCCATCCTGCGCGCCCTGCCGGGGATCGATGCTACCGGCGTCCGCTCCGATACCGCCACCGGTCCGGACATCGTCTTTGCCACCAAACTTGGTGCCCCGGCACCCCGTGGAAAGTGAACGCTTTCGCTCCAAGACCGAGCACCTTGTGCCGGCATTGGTGGATGGCTGTACGCTTGCAGCCTTGCAGTCGACGCCGGACCATCCTGATGCGGTCCATCCCCCGCGCCCCCAGTTGGATGAGCGGCGCGAATATCTTCCCCGCGCCCGCCAGGAGGAGTTCATCGTCCCGCTCCTGCGCAGCGCGGTCGAGGGGGCCATCGAGGCCGCGGCAGCGAACCGAACTCGGAACGCACAACCTCATACGCCACCCCGCGCCCTCGATGTCGGCTGCGGCGGCCAGCCCTTCCGCGCCCAGATCGAGCGGCTCAACTTCACCTACTTCTCCGCCGACACACAGGCCCAGCCCGGCACAACGCTCGACGCCGTTTGGGCGGTGGACGAGCCTGTCCCCGCCGCGCTCGCCGATCTTTCGAACAGCAACGCCCACACCGGCTTCGACCTCATCCTCTGCACGGAGGTCCTCGAGCACGTCCTCGACTGGCCCGCTGCATGGGCCAACCTGCACCGCCTGCTCGCGCCGGGTGGAAGGTTGATCATCACCTGCCCGCACGTCTATCCCCTTCACGAGGAGCCGTACGACTTCTGGCGGCCCACCCCATACGCGCTGCGCCGATTCGCGGATCGGTTCGGATTCGTGGTCATCGAGCAGCGGCAACTCGGGGACGGCTTCGACGTGCTCGGGACGATCAACGCGGCCTGTACGCCCGAGCAGGCAAGCCGCGGCCCGGTTGCTTGCCTCATCGCCGCCGCCGCGCGCAAGTGCCGCAAGTTGCACCATCGTGCGCTCCGGAGTCGCACGCTCCGCACTCTGCTGACGCCCAGGAGCAAACTCTACCTCTCCAACTTCATCGTCCTCACAAAGCCGGATGACGCGGCATGAAACTCCTGTTCTTCTCGACGATGAAGGGCTCGCCTTGGGGCGGCAGCGAGGAGTTGTGGGCCGCCGCGACCTTGGAAGCCGTTCACGCCGGGCACGAGGTCCGGGCCAGCGTGTTTGAGTGGCCCCAGATGCACGCGAGGCCGCGCGCGCTTGCGGATGCCGGCATCAAACTGATCCTTCGTCCGCAGAAAAGGTCTCGCATTCTTGACCACCTGCGCACGCCCGAGTGGCAGCGTGAGATCGAAGCCTTCTCGCCCGATGTCGTGTGCCTGAGCCAGGGCGGCGCCTACGAAGCAGCCGGGCGCAAGAGCGTGCATCCGTTCGTGCGGTGGCTGCTCGCCCGGAACATCCCGTTCGTGAATGTCGTCCAATACAACGATGACGATGACGATCTTCGCGCCGATACGCGAAGCCTCGCGGCGGCGCTCAAGGCACGCGCGCACGCCAACGCCTTCGTGGCCCGGCGCAACATCGCGCAGGCCGAGCGGGCCTTGCGCGGCCCAGTCCCGCGTGCCATGGTTGTCCGCAACCCGGTGAATCTCATGGACACGTCGGCACTGGACTGGCCGATTGACGTTCCTCCGGCCGAGTTCGCCGTGGTCGCACGTCTCCAGGCCGCAACCAAGGGCCAGGACCTGCTCCTCGAAGCGCTCGCCGCCCCCATCTGGCAATCTCGGGACTGGCGCCTCACGCTCTTTGGCGAGGGGCCTGACGCTGACGCCTTCGCATCCCAGGCCGCGCGCCTCGGGCTTGGCGAGCGGGTGGTGCTCGCGGGGCAGACGACCAACATTCGCGCCGTGTGGGCAACGCGGCACCTCCTCATCCTGCCCTCCCGCGCGGAGGGAACTCCGCTCGCGATGGTCGAGGCCATGCTCCTCGCCCGCCCCTGCCTGGTCACGGATGTCGGCGGCTGCCCGGACTGGGTGCGTGAAGGAGTTGAAGGCTGGGTCGCCCCGCGTGCCGCCGCGCCCGATATTGGCGCAGCGCTCCAGCGTGCCTGGGACGCTCGCGCCGCCTGGCGCGAGGTCGGCCTCGCAGCGCGGGCACGCGCCCTCGCGCTCCACGATCCAGCACCGGGCCGGACACTGCTCAGTCTGCTCTCCGATGCGACCACTGCCGCTCTCACCTGAGCGCGGCCAGCGCGACCGGCCCGAGCCCCGCGTGGGCCGATGAGGCATCTAATGCCAGAAGTATCTCCTCCGCCGCGGCTCCCGCCGCGTGCGTCCCCTCGAAGCGCTTCCGCAGCCGCGAGAGCTCGCTCCGCTGGTCGTCGGCGTAGCCCGTCCGCCGCATGTACTTGAGCACCTCCAGCGCGAGGTCCTCACCGTCCCGGCGCATGTACGGGATCAACTCCGGAACGATGCGCTTCCCCGCGATCAGGTTCGGGAGTGTGTAATGATCGGTCTCCACCAGCCACCGCGCGATCAGGTGGTACGTCCATGGGTTCGGGCAATAGAACGTCGCCATCGGCTTGGCCTGCCGCGCAATCTGCAGCGTCACGGTCCCGCTCACCACCAACGCGAAGTCGCACCACCGGATCGCTGCGTCGGTCTCGCCCACCGCCATCCCCAGCCGCACGGGCCAGCCGCCCAGCGTTCGGGCGCGATCGCGAAGGTCTCGCGCCACATCGGCGTTCGTCGCCGCGATGACCCCCGCGATGGATGGAAAGTCTTTGAGCAGCCGATTGAACGCGTCGAGCAGCCGCGGAAAACTCGCGCGAAGTTCTCCCGGGCGCGAGCCGGGCATCAAGGCCAGCCGCAGCGACGGAGTCGGGCCGATTCCCTCGGGCGGCTCGAATGCCCTCGCCCGCTCGCTCAGCAGCCGCAGTGTGTCCACATCAAGCGGATCGTCGAACAGCGGATGCCCGATGAACCTCGCGGCGATGCCTCGCTGCTTGAACCAGTCTTCCTCGAACGGCAGGAGACAGAGAACTTTGTCCGTCAGTTTCCGCAGTTTCTTCACTCGCCACGCCCCCCACGCCCACATCTGCGGCGCAACCAGGTGCAGGATCGTCATGCCCGCTTCACGTGTGAGTTTGCAGATCGGGAAGTTCGCCGCCGGTGAGTCCACCGGAACATGCACCGTTGCCAGCCTCTGCAAAAGCCATCGCCGGATCGTCCGCTGGATCGCAAAGTGCTCGGCGATTTTCGAAGGCCCGGGAAGACCCATGACGGCCTTCTCGCCCGTCCGTCCGATGAGCACCGCCCCGGCCGCCTCCATCTTCGGTCCGCCCCAGGCGTACACCGCCAGGTCCGGTCGCCTCTTTCGCAACTCGGCGACAGCGCTCGCCGCGTGGTCGTCCCCGCTGGGCTCAAACGCCGTGAACAGAACGCCCTCGGACCGCGGACTGTGTGTTTGGGAGAGGGGGGCGAGCATCTCGTGTACAGACGGAGAGTAGGAGAACCGCACGCCGGGCGTGGCACCTACGCGCGCGCTGCCGGTACACTGACGG
>CAYMWG010000166.1:0-6664 GCA_964393765.1 uncultured Phycisphaeraceae bacterium | reverse complement strand
GCCCAGCACCAAGCGCCACCCCCACCCTCACCATGTCATCGCCGAAGAACAGCCAACCCGGCAGCGCAGCCCGCGCAACCACCCCGCTGTGGAAGCGGCTGTTCTCGGCGCAGGAATCCGGCCTGGTGATTGTCATCGCACTGATCATGGGCGCGCTCACCTACTTTGGCGGGACCAAGCAGGCAATCGTCCGGATCGAGGTTCCCGCCTCCGCCACGGTGGAGGCACGCGGGGAGCGGGAACTGATCGTGCGGGAGGTCGGTGGTGGGCGCGAGCGGGTGCATGAGTCCGAGTCCGGATGGCGCATCCAGATGCTCGATGACGGCTCACACGTTGCCCTCGGGCGTCAGACGGTGAACGCGTTCTTCGAGACGGGCAACCTGGTCCAGCAGACCACCACCGCGAGTTTCATCGCCGTGATGGCGGTCGGGATGACGGCGATCATCATCCTCGCGGGGATCGATATCTCGATCGGGTCGATCTACGCGCTGAGCGCCATGCTCGCCGCGATGGCGGTGTCGGCGCTATCCAAAGACGAGGGCTCGGTCTGGCGATCTGCCCTTCTGGCGGTGCCGCTGACGCTCGTGGTCGCCGGCGCTGCGGGCGGGGCGTGCGGGTTCGTCAACGGCGCGCTCAGCGTCGGGCTGCGCGTCCATCCGTTCGTGATCACGCTGGGCACCATGGCGATCTTTCGCGGCGTGGTCTTCGTCCTCAGCGAGGGCCAGACAGTCAGCGGGCTGCCCGACTCTATCCAGAAGGGCTTCTTCAAGTTCGAGTACGCGGGCGTCTATCCGGTGCCGACCATCGCCATGCTGCTCGTCGCCATCGCCGGTGGATTCGTCCTGAGCCGGACGGTCCTTGGCCGGCGCGTGTACGCGATCGGCGGGAACGAGACCGCGGCACGCTACGCGGGCGTCCCGGTCGGACGCGTGAAGATCATCGTGTACACCATCGCGGGCGCGCTCGCGGGCCTGTCCGCGGCGATGTACATCGGCTACTTCGGAGCATCCGAGAGCAACGCGGGCGCGGGGTACGAACTGAAAGTGATCGCCGCGGCGGTGATTGGGGGGGCCTCGCTCTCGGGAGGGCGCGGCTCGGCGGTCGGCGCGGTGCTCGGCGCGATCATGGTCCAACTCATCGACAACGGGATGATCATCCTGGGGATCGACCAGAGTTACAACCAGATTGTGATGGGCTCGGCGATCATCCTCGCGGTGGCCGTCGATCAGGCCAAGACGAGGTTGTCGGGGAAGTGAGACTGCCTTCGCACCGACCGGAAGGTCGGTGCCACGCGCTCACTCCCCCTCGCACTCGTTGATCCGGTCGATGAGCACGCGGATGAGCCCGAACTTGTAGCGCGTGTGCGGGAACACCAGACGCGGCAGGTCGCGGTGGTCCTCTTCTTCCGGCAGCGCATCGCGCAGCACCATGATCGGCTTCCCGCCCGTCGCGCCGCCGGGGAGCGGCGTCTTCTTGATGAGGATCCCGAACTCCTCGGTCAGCCGCTCGACATCGCGCTGCGCGATCGGCCGCTTCAGGCGGATGACAAAGTCCTCGCGGACATAGCGCGACGAGTGGTACACCCTGTAGAACTTCGCGATCACCTCCGCCGCCTCCGCGGGGGTGTTGCAAAGCGTGTAGAGCGACACGTCCTCGGCGCTGATCCAGCCGCGGTTGAGCAGCAACTGGCGCATCGAGTGGTTCCACTCCTGCCAGTACGTCTGCCCCTCTCCCTCGCACAAGACGATGGGGATCATCGAACTCTTGCCGGTCTGGATGAGCGTGAGGGCCTCGAAGGCCTCGTCCATCGTGCCAAAGCCGCCGGGGAAGAGCGCCACCGCCTCGGACTGGCTGAGGAACATGAGTTTGCGCGTGAAGAAGTACCGGAAGTGGATCAGTTTCTCATCGCCGGCGATCACCTCGTTGGCCGTCGTCTCGAACGGAAGGCGGATCGCGACGCCGAAACTCGCCGCGCGCCCGGGTCCCTCGTGCCCGGCCTTCATGATGCCGTCGCCCGCGCCGGTGATGACCATCCACTTCTTCTCGGCCATCAACTTGCCGAACTCGCGGGCCGCGGCGTAGTCCGGGTGGCCCGGGGGCGTGCGCGCCGAGCCAAAGATCGCGACCTTGTGCGGCTCGGCGTACTGCCCGAAGACGCGGTAGGCGTAGCGGAGTTCCTTGATGGTCGTGGTGATGAGTTTGAGTTCGCCCGTGTCGCGCCCGTCGGGGATGAGTTTCAGGCCGGTGGTGAGCAGGTCTCGCACCAGGCGAGCGTTGAACGAGCCGGGCTTGCCGCCGACGGCGGCGATGAGTTCATCGATCTTGCCGGCGATCGCCGGGTCGTCAGCGCGCTGGGCCCGCGGCTGCTCGGGCGGCATCCCGACCGGCGCCGGCAGCGAGGCGGTGGCCGGCGGGTCCAACTCAACTCGGTTGTGTTCGGGCATGGGAGGAGAGGATAGGGGCGGGCATCGGCCACCGGGTTGCCGGGGGAGAGGCTCAGACGAACAAAGCCGGCGCGGCGTGCCGGCCCGCCTCAGAGCCACCGGGGTCAGCCGCCCGAGGGCATGGTGGTGGGCGGGAGCGGGCTTTCGGGGCGCAGCATCTCGCCGGTCCGATCTCGTTCCAGGCGTGCGCCGTCGTCGCTGCCGATGGAGCCGGCCTGCTCGCGCCCGGGATCGAAGATCGAATCGAAGATGCCGCGGGTCGTGGCGAGTATCTCGGAGCCAATGAGCGGCGATCCAGCCGTGCCGCGAACGCGCGTCGTGACGATCTCGTCACGCAGCGCCTCGTACACGTCCGAAAGGAACGGGACACGCCGGTTGGATCGGCTGTTGAACCGCATGTCCAGAACCATCTCGGGGAAGGTCAGCGTCCCGTCGCCCAGCAGAGAGACCGAGTTTGAGAGGACGGCGATGTCCTCGAAGTGCGCCGTCTGACCGCGAAGGTGGAACTGCGCCTGGAGGTAGTTGAACCCGTCGCTGCTCGGGAGAACAAAGTTGCTCAACTGCACCAGCGGCAGGAGCACCGGCAGCCGCAGCACCTCGCCGTTGGCTACGCGGATGGCGCCCCGCCCGATGCGCGAAGCAGCATCGCCCGTTCGCCCAGAGATCGAGAACCAGGCATCGGTCTGGCCGCGGCTTTGATCGATCGACTGGCTCGCAACAGGGACATCATCCTCGGGAATCGGCACGGGCTGGCCGCCGCTGAGTTCGTCCAGCAGCGGCGCAAACTGCATCCCCGCGGCGACGACCTCGGCCGAGAACGCCCGCGATGCCGCCGACTGCTCGCTTTCACCCTCAGCCGGCCCGATGACCGCGCTCGCCCACACACGCCCGCCGTGCGCATCGGCCTGGAAATACGGCATGACCAGCCCGCCGCGGGCTTCGTCCGTTGCCGAAGCCGCATCAGCGGAAGCGAGCAGCGCCCGGGCGTCGGTTATGCGGAGCCCGGCGATTTTAAGCGTGGAAGCATTGAGATCGAGCGTGAGGGCCACCGGCTCACCCGGCAGCGACGCAACGGCGATGTGTACCTTGCCATCGGCGCGCGTCACGGGCGCTCCGACATCGGCCGCGGCATCGGCGAAGAGGGCCGTGCCATCAAATCGCACTTGGGCCTGACCCCCGGCACCCTGGCCCTTGCCCGGAATCTCCGCGACCAGCACGGCGTCACGCATCGAGAAGCCGCCATTGATCTGAAGGTTGATGGCGCGGAGCGCACCGGCAACAGCGGTGGGCATCATCGCAAGCAACTCGGGCGTCACGGTCTCGCCTTCAATGGTGAGGCGTGTGTTGACGGAACCACTCCCGCCAACGCCATCCGCGTCCCCATCCCCGGCGGCGAAAGACCAATCCCCGTTGGCCTCGGCCCGCCAGTCGGGCGCCTCGAACGCGAGGTTCTCGAGACGGCCGCGGATGCCGCGTCCTGTCGGCGGCTCAACGACCCCACCCCCGGTGGGCGTCCCGATCCCATCGACGCGCGGCGGCACCACGAGCGTGATCCGCCCCGTGACGTAGGGCAGTTCGGTCGTCACCCCAGACCGCGTGAACGACACGCTCCGCGGGGCGAGCGTGCCCGAAATCGCCAACGGCTCGCCCTCCATCTTGACCTCCGCATCAAACACGCCCCCGACCGCGAGCGCCTCCCACTTCGCCAGCGTCTCCGGATCAAGCCCCTTCGCCAGCAGATCGTGCACGAACGGCGAGTCGAACAACGACTCACGGATGCGCACGCTCAGGTTTGCATCGGCGATCGTTTCTTTGAGCGGAGTGCCGGTCGGAGCGTCCGCGTCGATCGAGATCGCCCCGTCTAACGCAACATTCCCCGCGGGAAGGCCCGCGTAGCCGATGTCAGATGTGAAGCCCTGGAACGCGACCGTGGCGCGCCGGCGCGGGTCCGGGTGCTCCCGCTTGTTGAACGTGATCGTTCCGCCCGCGTTGTCCATCATCAGACGGCTGCCCATCGCGTTGATGGACACGCCGTCCATCCGCAGGACGCGGACATCCGCCGCGGGCACGATTGCGCCGGCTGGGCGGGAAACGTGCAGGGTGGCATCGGCCCGCCCCGATGGCGCACGATGCTCGGCAAGTCCCGAGACCGTTGCCGCGGCGTCCGCGCTGAAGACCCGAAGGAGGCTGGCCAGCGGCGCGGCGAGGTCAAGATCGGCGGCGGCGATATCCGCTGTAATCATGCCTATGGGCGAAGGAGCGACAGGCCCGACCACCGGCGGGTCCGGGCGGTCGATCATCTCCGCCTCCAGGCCGAGCACGAACGTTCCGGCGGAATCGGACGTGGGTGAGGCCCACCGTTCGACCGGCCTCTCGTTGACGAGCCTGCCGCCGAGGCTCTCTACCCGCACGAAGTCCTGCGTTACGCGGATTCGCCCCGATGCCCCGCTCACCCCGAGCGTGCGCTCATCCGGGCTCGCGCTGTCGGCACGGGGGCGAGCCGAGAGGTCCTCGAGCGTGATCGCCACGTCGAAGGTGATGTCCTCCTTACCCCGTTCACCCCCGCCGGCCTCCCTGATCGCCGCGGTGCAATCCACCCGCCCGCCCAGTTCGAGTTTCTGAAGGATCGACTTCGCTGAGACCGCCGCCGGATCGCCGTCCGCCCCGTCATCCGGGATGGCGTGAACCAGCAGGTCGTCAACGGGCACTTGGAACGCCTTGATATCGACGCTGGGCTTGAGAACGCTGACGCCATTCTCCTTGAGTTGCACATGCGCTGCCAGTTCCACCCGCCCGCCGCGAAGGCCGGTGAAACTTCCGCCGGTCAGTGTGCCTTCCTGATCCGAGATCAGAATCTCGATGTCCTTTGCGATAATCGGGAAGGGGAAAGGCTCTGGGACGATCCCGGCCTCGACGAAGTGGACGACGATCCCTGTTCGCCACTTGACCTTGGTGCCCGGCGGCCGGTGGACCGTGACATCGATATCACATAAGCCGCCAAACGCGAACGGAAGCGCATCCGAGTCGTACGCGCCCGCGGGTGCGCCGGCAGGGGCCGGAGCAGGTCGGACAAGCCCCGCCGCGAGCAGCGCCGCGTAACGATCTTCGTTGAACAGGACCTCCAGCAGGCGCTTGCGAGAGCCGGGCATCGCCGCCCGCAGGTGCTCATCCACCGGCACATTCTCAACCCGGACAGAGACATCAACCTGCGGGTCATCGTTCATCGGCGAGACCTGTGCGCTGGCGCGCATCTTCGCGCCCGTCGGACCCCGGCCGCGCAAATCCAGAATGTTCAGGTGGTGCGAGTCGAATGTCGCAAGCCCCTCCAGGCTGTGGAAAGGATAGGGGAACTGGTGGAACGCGGCGGTGCCGTTCCGCATGGCCATCCGGCCCTCGGTCACCACGATCGGCGCGGCAATATGCGAACCATCGGCCGAGGCGAGCGGCGGGCCGCGCGCGATCGTGACGCTCGCGTCCACCTCTCCTGTCGGCCCCGAGAAGAACACGAAGAACTCACGCGCCTTGGCCGGGATGTGCGGCAGGAACCCCGGGTTGTTCGCGAGCGTGAGGCCCTCGCCCGAGATCTCGCACGTCATGGGCGCATCCAGCCCCGTGCCGACGGTGTTGATTCTCACACGCACCGGTCTTGTCTGCTCGTCGAAGAGCCCTTCGAGTTCCGCGCTCAGGCCCGCGGCCGACAGGCCAATGCGACCGTTCACCGCGTGGAGCGACAGGTCGCCGGGTGCGACCTCCGCGCCAGTGTCCCGGGGCACGGGGATGTCCATGGCGACATCCTCCGGCCAGATCGCCAGCACCACGCCCCCCGCGCGGTCGTAGGTGAACACCGTCTCGCGGATGCGGCCCTGCATGCTCAGCCGCCGCCACACGTCGCGGAACGCCGTGGGGACGGACTCCGGCGGCCAAGCCTCCAGCGGCACGTTCAGCAGGCGCAGCGTCGCCTCGGCGCTCCGCAGGTCGATCCGGCCGTCCAGGATCATGCCGCGGGTGAGGTCCACCGAGTCGTTGACGATCGGCGCGGGTGCTCGCCCGATCTCCTGCATGCGGATCTTGTACGAGCCGTCGGGGTTGCTGGCGAACACGCCGGCGACATGGATCGTGTTGAGCAGGTCGAACCGCGCCTGCCTGGCGGAATGCTCGGCGAACTCAATCCGCCCGTCCTGCACGTTGACGGTCGGGATGGAGATTGCCCCGCCCCCTGC
>CAYMWG010000165.1:0-6735 GCA_964393765.1 uncultured Phycisphaeraceae bacterium | reverse complement strand
TCGCTGCCCACCAAGCGCGCGGCGTGGGGAGATGCCGAGCACAAGGCCGGCCTCCGCCAGGCCGAGACGCTGCTGCTGGACCAACTCACCGCACTGGGCGTCGCGTGCAGGCTCGATCCGCTCGACTTCCTTGGCGGGGACCGCGACGACAAGCCCTGGAACAACATCGTCATCGACCTGCCGGGCAGGACGCTCCCGGGCGAGGTGCTGGTGATCGCGGCCCACTTTGATGCTGTCCCCAACTCCCCCGGCGCGGAGGACAACGGGACGGGCGTCGCGGCGATCGTGGAGATGGCCCGTGTGCTGCGGGAGCGGCCGATGCACCGCACGGTGCGGCTGATCCTGTTCAACCTGGAGGAGGCGGGGCTGGTCGGCTCGCGCGCGTATGTCGGAAGGAACATCGACGACTGGAACGCGGGCAAGGAGACGATCGTCGGCATGGTCTCGATGGACATGATCGGGTACTACACCGATGAGCCCAGCAGCCAGCGAAGCCCGATCCCGCCGAGCAAGGTGTTCAAGCCGCCGACCGTCGGGGATTTTCTGGCGATGGGCGGAATCCTGCCGCACAGGTGGTTCAGCCAGGCGTTCAACAGTGCGATGAACGAGGCCGAGCCGCGATTGAAGACCTTTGTGCTCGACTTTCTGCCCATCGCGCCGCCGGACCTGCTGCGGTCGGACCATGCGCCGTTCCTCGCGGCGGGCATTCCGGGTGTGATCGTCTCAACAACGGCGGAGATGCGCTACCCGCACTACCACAAGGCGACGGATACGGTCGAGAAGATCGAGCCTGTGAGGTTCGAGTACGCGGTGCGTGCGATCCTTGGTGCGACGTGGAGATTGGCGGGTCCGATAGAGAAGCCGGCACCCCCGCTTGCACCACCGACGCTTGACGAGACACCGTCAAGCGACAGCACGAAGCCGAAGGACTCAAAGAAGGCACCTTGACAGCGCTTGCCTTTTGGTGGCACTGGTCTCCAGACCAGTGTTCATTGCACCGCTC
This sequence comes from uncultured Phycisphaeraceae bacterium, assembly GCA_964393765.1. Taxonomy (GTDB): domain Bacteria; phylum Planctomycetota; class Phycisphaerae; order Phycisphaerales; family UBA1924; genus JAHBXL01. The sequence goes on along the minus strand of CAYMWG010000165.1, from coordinate 5,732 downwards.
TGAAGAGCGGTGTCACCTGAAGAGCGGTGTCACCAAGAGAGTGATTTTACCAAGCCCGGCGCGCACCCAAGGAACGCACGCTTTCGCGTTCGTTCCCCGGTGTACCGTGGGATAGGCAAGGGAGGCTGGGGGTGGAATGAATCAGGCGGTCCGGTGCAGACGGCGCGACAGGCGGTCGGCGACGACATCCAACTTGTCATCGGTGAGGTAGGTGCCCGAGGCGATCTGCTCGCGGATGCGGTTGACAAGTTCTGCGCGGACGAGTTCTGCGCGGATAGGTGCGGGGCTGGCCTCGGCGCGGGAGGCCTCAATCGCTCCGTGCGAGATTTCCGCCACGTCGCGCGCTCGCGTGTCCGAGCGGGCATTCGTGGGCGGGGTGTCGCTGATTCGGCGGATGGAGGGGTCTGCGGTCCCTGCCGTGCTCGCGCTGACCATTGAAAGATGCGCCATGGAATCGTCTCCTTGTCACCCGGAGAGCCTGCTGGCCGTGCCGAGCGTGCGTGTCGGACATGCACTCCATCGCGCTTGCACAGGGTCGTCCTGACCCTGACACGTTTCTCCTGTAGGCCTGCACCTTTGCGCGCCTTCAGGACGAATACGCTTATCGACACACGGAGCGAATGTTCTCCACTAAAGACAATGTCTACGCTCTCAGGTTAAGTGCTTATGAAGAAACACATTACGACATATTTATCTGCGGCCATGAACGGGTCGCGGGAAGCCCCGCGGTCGGTGTTGCTCGCTACGGCGCTGGCCCTTGGGCTGGGCTTGGGCGCATCGCCCGCGATTGGACAGACCTCCAAGGACGAGCAGCGGAAGAAAGAGAAGATTCTGGAGGAGGGGCGCAAGGTCTTTGGGAACGACGGCGCGAAGAACGACAGCGAGCAGAAGGGCGGCTGGGCGGTGCTGGTCGGTATCTTCCGCGGCCCTGGGCACGAGGAGCAGGCCGCGACGACGCTCGCCGAGTTTCGCACCAAGGGCATGTTGTCCGAGGCCTACCTGCAGAAGCGTGGTGAGGCGGTGTGCATCCTGGTGGGCGAGTTCCCCGGACCTGATGATCCGACAGCGCAGGCGGAGTTGAGCCGCGTGCGGACGATGGAGATCAACTCCACTCTGCCATACGCGTATTCCTATCTGGCTCCGCCGCAGCGGGCGGACCTGAAGGGTGCGCTGCCGGAGTACAACCTGTCGCAGGCGCGTGTGCTGTACGGCAAGAAGGCCGTGCAGACACTGCAGGTGGGCGTGTACGGGCGCGAGGACCTCGACAAGCCCACCGAGGCGGACCTGAAGGAGTGCCGCAAGGCCGCGGAGGAGGCGGTGGTCCGCCTGCGCCGCGAGGGCGAGGACGCGTACTACTTCCACGGGCCGCGGCGGAGCATGGTGTGCGTGGGCGTGTTCGATGTGACGGACTTTGACCCGCAGGTGCCGACGTATCAGAGCGCGCGCCTTCGCGATGCGCAGAAGCGGTTCCCGCACAATCTGTACAACGGGCAGGCGATCCGCATGAAGGCGCGCGGCCAGGCCGCGAAACTGCAGCAGAGCAGTCTCGTGGCGATACCGGAGAAGTGATCAGGGCGTGCCGGGGTGCGATCAGGCATTCGGGATGACGCGCCGATCGGCGAGCATCTTGAGGCAAGCGCGAACCGAGTCCTCGACGGACATTGTGGCGGGCTTGAGGATCAGTTCGGCGGCGGCGGGCGCCTCGTACGGGTCATCGATCCCCGTGAAGCCCTTGAGTTGGCCGGCGCGAGCCTTTTTGTACAGGCCCTTGGGGTCGCGCTGCTCGCACACCTCGATGGGGGCATCGACGAAGACCTCGATGAACGGCACAGCGCCCCCCCCCCGGCATCCTTCTCGTGCAGGGCGCGGGCCGCATCGCGGTCGGCGCGGTAGGGGCTGATGAAACTCGTCAGCGCGATGCAGCCGGAATCGGCGAAGAGTTTGGCGACCTCGCCGATGCGCCGGATGTTCTCCGCGCGGTCCTCAGCAGAGAAGCCCAGGTTCTTGTTGAGGCCCATGCGGATGTTGTCGCCGTCGAGGCGGTAGGCGGGGATGCCGCGCTGAACCAGAACCTGCTCCAAGGCGCAGGCGATGGTGCTCTTGCCGGAGGCGGAGAGGCCGGTGAACCAGAGGGTCGCGCCCTGGGCCTTGAGCATCTTGAACCGTTCATCGCGGCTGATATTGCCGTCGTGCCAGTGCAGGTTCGTGCCCTTGGACTGCTGGGCGGGAACGGTCACTGCTTTGGAATGGGCGGTAGGGGTGGTGGTCATGGGCCGAGTGTAGCGCGGCGAGAAAACCGCATCGACGGCGGCGTCGAAACCCATACATAATACGATCACAGTATCGGCCAATATTTGCCAATCATTGGCCGATAGACTATGCTGTGAGCATGGCTGAGCCCACCACCTCCAGCACGATGAACGTCTCGCTCCCCGAGCAACTGAAGCGGTTTGTGGATGCGAAAGTCGCTTCGGGCATGTACGGCTCGGCGAGCGAGTTCGTGCGCGAGGCGATCCGCGAAAAAATGAAGCGGGAGGAGGAGATGCGGGAGGCATTGGTAGTTCTGGCGGCGAAGGTGGTGGAAGGACTTGAGAGCGGAGAGCCTGTCGATTTCACCGATAGTTTCACCGCCCAGCAGAAGCAAGCATTTCTGAACCGGCTCCGCCCGGGTGAACGCGCGGCATGAAGTTTCATTTGAGAATACGCCCTCGGGCGATCATCGATGTGAACGAGGCCGCGGCGTATATCGCGAGCGACAGCGTTGAGCACGCGCTTCGTTCTTATGAGGCCGTGGATTCGACGTATCGAGTGATCCTGAGAAGTCCAAGCGCGTGGCCCCTCTTCACGACGTCGCAGGAACTGCCGCTGAGCGGGCTACGCCGGCGCGCTGTGACAGGCTTTGCGAACTACCTGGTGCTGTATTGCGTGGACGGACAGGTCATTGACGTTGTGCGTGTGATCCACGCCGCGAGAGACCTTCCCGCCGTTCTTGCAAGAGACATCGAGCCGGAGCCGGAGTGATCGAGTACATCGGGCCCAGATGCCACCGTCCCCCCGTGGCTCTATCCTTCCCAATGCCCTCGGCCCCGGACGACAACCCGCGTAACCGCAAGGCCATCCGGCGCGCCCCGGCCTCGGGCGAGGTCGTTCCGTCGCGTGCGCGCCCGCCCGAGCGCGAGTTTGACGAGGACCCCTCCGAGGACGACATTGCGCGGCTCGACAGCCCGGTGCGGACCTGCCAGGAGTGCCGCAAGGAGGTCTTCGACGATGCGGAGGTCTGCTACCACTGCGGGCACGCGTTCTCGCGCGAGCCCCGTGGCCCGTCGGGCGTCCAGATCGCCGTCGTCGCGGTGCTCGTTCTCTCGTTCCTGATCTTCACTCTCGCCTACCTGTTCTAGTCGCGTTCGGTCGGCGGGAGCGGGTTTGGCTGGATGTAGTTTCTGGTGGCACGGCACGGAGTGCCGTTCCCGGCTCGGAGAGCCGAGCCACCAAAGATCATCACCGCTGTGCCTCCTGCACGCCGCGTGCCGATACTCACGCCCGGATGATGCCCACGACTACCGCTGCTGCGCGCACGCTCCGCCCGCTGGTCCGCCTGGACCCGGGTTGGCTCTTCCTCATCGTGGGCGTGGCGGTGGTCGCCTGCACGGTGCTCATCCCCGCGCAGCGCAGCCTCAACAACGCCCGGTGGGAGCGCGATCGCGCGATGGCCATCGAGCGGCACCGCGTCGAGCGCCTGGAGCGGTACGCCGCGTACCTCGATGCGCTTGGGCGGGGCGATGAGAGCGTGCTGCTCTCGCTCGCGGCGACGCAACTGAACATGTCGCCCGAGGACCGCGTGCCGCTGACGCTCCCCGATGACCCAGCGCTCACGAGCGCGAGCGTGTTCCCGGCTCTCGAGCCGCCGCCGCTGGACCTGCCCGTGCGCCCCGAGAAGGCCCGCAGTTCGTCGCTCCTGGAGCGTCTGACGATCGGCGACACGTCGCGCCTCTGGCTCATGGCCCTGGGGCTGATCAGCATCGTGTGGGGACTGCTGCCTGCTTCGATGCGTGCGGGGTCGGCTGGCGCGCGCGACTTGGAGAGCGAGACCGCGCGGGTGGGTGCGTCCGGGGAGTAATAGACTGCTGGGCTTTTGCTGTCGGCCAGTCACGCGGTGCCCGAATGCCCACCTCTCTCAAAGCCGATGTCCTGATCTTCGGCGGCGGGATCGCCGGGCTGTGGACGCTTGCGCGTCTCAGGAGTCTGGGCTATTCCTGCCTTCTCGTCGAGCCGCACGCGCTGGGCGCGGGGCAGACGATCGCCAGCCAGGGCATCATTCACGGCGGGTTGAAGTACGCGCTCGATGGACAGGTCGGCGGAGCCGCGAGGGCGATCGCGGCGATGCCCGGCGTCTGGCGGCGCTGCCTTGCCGGAGAGAAGGATGCGCCGGTCGATCTCCGCGGCGTGCCGGTGCTGAGCGATCACTACCACTACTGGACCTCGTCGGGCGTGCTGTCGCGCATGGCCGGCGCGGGCGCCTCCAGGGTGATGCGCACCGATGTGGAGCGGCTTGCGCCCGCGGACCGGCCGGAGTTACTCCGCGCTGCGCCGACGGGCGTGGGCGGCGTCGACGTGTACCGCGTGGGCGAGATGGTGCTCGATGCGAGGATGCTCGTGGCGCGACTGGCGGAACTGGGTCGCGGCCGCCTCGTGCATGGGGCGCTCGTGCCGTCCGAAGATTTGAAGCGAGCACCCGGACAAGTCCGCCTGCGCTGCACGGATGGGCGCGAGGTGACTGTGCGGGCGCAGACGGTGGTACTCGCGGCGGGCGCGGGGAATGAGCACTTGCTCGAAGCCTTCGGCGGCCCGGGCACGGGCGAGGGGGGGTTCCTGAGGATGCAGCGCCGGCCTCTGCACATGGTCATGCTCCGCGGAGCGCCCGCAGAGTTGTTCGGGCACTGCGTCGGGACATCGACCTCGCCGCGGCTGACGATCACGAGCGGGCGGATAAGCGTTCCGGTAGGCACGGCGGCGGGGGAGCCGGAGCATGTGTGGTACATGGGTGGACAGATCGCCGAGGCGGGTGTTGAACGCTCGCGGGAGAAGCAGATCGAAGCGGCGAAGCGCGAACTCGCGGAGTGCGTGCCGTGGGTGAAGGTCCCGTCGGAAGCACGATGGGCGACGCTGATGGTTGACCGCGCTGAGGGCGTGCGTGGGGGGGCGGAGGCGAACAAGCGGCCTGATGGACCGGCCGTCGTGCGGACCAGGACGGCGATCGCCGCGTGGCCTACCAAACTGGCGTTCGCACCGCTGATGGCGGACGAGGTGGTTGCGCTGCTCGGAGAGATGAGGGTGCTGCCGCGAGCGGACTCATCGCTCGACCCGCCCGTGCCCTGTGCTCCGCCGATCGCGCTGCACATCTGGGACCGGGAGGGCATCGTATGGAGTTGAGACGCCTGGGCAGAACCGGCCTTTGCGTCGGTGTCATCGGCCTGGGCACGGTGAAACTCGGGCGCACCCGGGGCCTGAAGCATCCTGTTCCCGCCGCCGCGTTGCCCACCGATGAGGAAGCGGAACACCTGCTGCGCACCGGGGCGGAACTGGGCGTGAACCTCATCGACACCGCGCCAGCGTACGGCATAAGCGAGCAGCGGATCGGCGAGTTGATGCAGCGGCACGGGTGGTTCGGCGGGCGCGACCGCTGGGTTCTGTGCACCAAGGCGGGCGAGGAGTTCGACCCGGATGGCGTGGGG
>CAYMWG010000164.1:0-6786 GCA_964393765.1 uncultured Phycisphaeraceae bacterium | reverse complement strand
TAAGACTCTGCGGGTTCGGTCAGAAAGCGTCGGCGCACTTCAGTCGAAGAGATCTAAAGCATTATTGCGAAGACACTTACATGCCGAGAAACCACGCTTCGCTCCAATACTCCGCAACCCAGCGGTCGAGTGCAGGTTGCTTGCCGATAGGCACAAACCATCTCCGCTCCGCCGATGATTGCCGCGGCGATGCGCGCACAGCCGAGTGTGTTCTCGGTTGCCGCAGTTATTGAGGAGTACGATCATGACCCGCGGCAGTGTAACGACAACACCCTCGACTGAAGACGCGCCGCGCGACTGACCGGATAGGGCTGAACACGCGCAAGTTGCCCTGCCGTGACTACTTATGTCCCGTCGTTGGCACCCAGGATGTCGCTGCCTTAAACAGGGTCCCCATAAGTCTTTGCGCTTCACATACCTGCGCGCAGGGATAGGCAGGTTCGATTCCAGTCGCCCGCACTTCAAGGCCCGCCTCTGGTGCGGTAGCCATCGTCTCGGACATTCACTCTTGGAGTTTGCATACAGGGGATAAGCCTTGGCCGCGCTTCAACATGAAGGTCGCTTCACCCGTCCATCATCTTGTGGACGACCGAGTTCGCAACCATAACCGGCCATCCTCAAATGTTCCGTTTCCACCTTTTCCGCAAAGGGCTATTGATGCCTCGACAAAAATCCCCCGCAGCCGGTTCCTCGCATGTGCCGAAGCAGCGGTCGCGCAAGCCGGAGCGCGCAGCGGAGCCGGCCTCCGCACCGGGGAACGGCGGGGAGACGCATCAACTCTGTGCCGAGGGCGGGGAGGTTCTGACCACGAATCAGGGCATCGCCATTGCCGACAATCAGAACCAACTCAAGGCCGGGGCGAGTGGGCCGGTGCTCCTTGAGGACTTCGTCCTCCGCGAAAAGGTCTTTCACTTCGACCACGAACGCATCCCGGAACGCGTGGTCCACGCGCGCGGCTCGGCAGCGCACGGTTTCTTTGAGTTGAGCGAGTCCCTGTCGGACATCACCCGAGCGGACCTCTTCCAGCGCAGGGGCGAGCGAACCCCGGTCTTTGCCCGCTTCTCCACCGTCGCGGGCGGTGCGGGGTCGGTCGATACGCCGCGGGATGTCCGAGGCTTTGCCGTGAAGTTCTACACCAAAGAGGGCAACTGGGACCTCGTGGGCAACAACATCCCCGTCTTCTTCATCCAGGATGCCATCAAGTTCCCGGACCTCATCCACGCGGTCAAGATGGAGGCCGACCGCGGCTTCCCGCAGGCGGGCAGCGCGCACGACACCTTCTGGGACTTCATCTCGCTCATGCCCGAGTCCACGCACATGATCATGTGGGCGATGTCGGACCGAACGCTGCCCCGCTCCCTCCGCATGATGCAGGGCTTCGGTATCCACACGTTCCGGTTCGTCAACGCCGAGGGCGATTCCACCTTCGTGAAGTTCCACTGGCGGCCCAAGCTCGGGATGCAATCCACCGTCTGGGACGAGACCGTGAAGATCGCCGGTGCCGACCCGGACTTTCACCGGCGCGACCTCTTCGAGGCGATCCAGCGCGGCGACTTCCCCGAGTGGGAACTGGGACTGCAACTGTTCGACCAGAAGTTCGCCGACCGTCAGCCCTTTGACGTGCTCGACCCCACCAAGATTATTCCGGAGGAGGTGCTGCCGCTGCGCATCGTCGGCCGGATGGTGCTGGACCGCTGGCCCGACAACTTTTTCGCCGAGACCGAGCAGGTCGCCTTCTGCCCTGCCAATGTCCCGCCCGGCATCGACTTCTCAAACGATCCGCTCCTCCAGGGCCGCCTCTTCAGTTACCTCGACACGCAACTCAAGCGGCTCGGCGGCCCCAACTTCCATCAGATCCCCATCAACCAGCCAAAGCAGTGCCCGTTCCTCAACTTCCAGCGCGACGGGCACATGCAGGTGTCTACGTTCGCGGGGCGCGCCAACTACGAGCCCAACTCCCTCGCGCAGGCGGGCGAGAACCCCGGCCCGCGCGAATGCCCGGCCTCCGGCTTTACCACCTTTCCGGAGAAGATCGACGACTCGAAGCAGCGCATCCGGCCCGAGAGTTTCGCCGACCACTACTCGCAGGCTCGCATGTTCTTCCGATCGATGCACGAGGCGGAGCAGAACCACATGGTCTCGGCCCTCGTGTTCGAGTTGTCAAAGGTCGAGTTGGGGCACGTCCGCGTCCGGACGCTCGCGAACCTGCGCAACGTCGACGAGTCGCTGGCGCAGCGGGTCGCAACGGGAATGGGCCTCGATCTGCCCGACGCCTCGCCGGCCGCAGTCCCTCCCCGCAACCTCAGGCCCTCGCCCGCTCTGCGGATCATCGGCAACATGCGCGAGACGCTCGAAGGCCGGTCGGTTGGAATCCTCATCGATGACGGCTCCGACCCGAAGGCGCTCGCTTCGGTCGTGCGCTCGGTCGAGGCCGCTGGCGGCCGGCCCGTCATCATCGCACCGAAGATCGGCGGAGCGACCATGAGCAACGGCAGGAAGCAGGTCGCGGATGCCCAGTTGGCCGGCTGCCCCTCGGTGCTCGTCGATGCGATCGCCCTGATCCTGAGCGAGGCCGCGGCGGAAAAACTGTGCGGCGAGAGCGCCGCGGTGCAGTTCGTCATGGACGCCTTCGGCCACCTCAAGGCCGTCGGGCACACGCGCGGGTGCCAATCGCTCCTCGACAAGGCCGGAGTGCAGCCCGATGCGGGCGTGGTTGATGTCGCGGACCCAACCTTCGTGAAGGTCGCCGGACGCCGGTTCTTTGGCCGCGAGGCCACTGTGCGGACCGTTCATTAGCAACAGTTTGCCACCCAGCGCCCATGCACCGACCGGGGCCGCCGCCCGGTCGGTGTCCGCGAACGCTCCCTGCGCCGGCCACGCCGCGCAAGCGGTCGGTGGCGCGGCAGTCGCCAAGTCTCAGCGGCGGCGGCGCATTGCCGCGATGCCGCCGAGCCCGAGCATCGCGAGTGCGCCGGGCGCGGGGACCCACATCTCGATGTTGTCCACGGCGAAGGGCTGCGGCTGCGTGAAGATGCCCCAAACGTTCACGCGACCGATGGGGATGGCTGACCACACACCGAAGAAGTTCTTGTCAGGCTCCGAGGGATTGGGACCCATGGCGAAGGTGCCGAGGATGTTGTCGAACTGGTCGTAGACGCAGAAGATGAATCCGTTATGTCCTGCGTTAAAGCCCTGGTACGTCGAGACGTCCACGCCGACGCCCGTCTTGTCGTGGGTGGTGAAGATCAGGTCGATGCTGGAAAAGTCATTGGTCAGGAACTCATCGGTCCCGATCTTCACGCTGTTGGACCCGATGAACCCCGGCCCATTGACCCACAGCGCGGTCGGGCTGCTCGAGGGGTTGGGCGTCGGGGGGCACGGGCCAAAGGTGACGTTTGTCTGAATGATGAGATTCGTGGCGTCGATGCCAAAGTCAAAGGTGGGGCGGGGCACGCCGTTCTGAAGCGAGTTGGGAAAGGGAATTTTGTCGCCGACGCCAACCGTCGACTCCTCGAAGTCCTCGATCCCCTTCAGAAACTTCCCATCGAGCACGTTGAACTCCGTGAACGCCTCGTGGTCGGTGAAGAACGTGATGTCGGCGAGCGCGGGCGAGCCCGCGAACGCCGCAACGGCGAACGCATAGCGCAGATGTCCCATGGTCTCTCTCCTCAAAGTTTCCGGATTGTCGCCCGACAGGGCGGCGATCCGCTCTTTTCTCCGAGAGGACTTGTACCATAAGAGAGCGGAGTGATGCAACAGCCGTCTTTCTAATGGCGGGCGGAGTCTGTGCGGTGCTGCCACGCTATTCGCACGCTGTTCGTAATCCCGGCGACATCCTTGCGGTTTTCCAGCCTGGTAACGTTTGCCTGACCTTAACAAAGACCAATCCTGTTGTCGCAGTGCAAGATGCCGGGCGCGGAAGCGAACTCTTGCTAAGATCACGATACACCCCAGCGTGAGGAAGGCCTGGTAGATGTCGGCGCGGCGTTCGTAGCGGACCCGCAGGCGGCGGAACTGGTGCAGCCAGGCGATGGTGGGTTCGACCACCCAGCGGAAGACGCCCAGGTGGCGGCCCTCGTCGGTGCCCTTTTCCGGCAGCCACGCCTCGATGCCTCGGATCCCCAGCGCCACGATGTTGCTCCGCCATGTGTACGCCTTGTCGGCCACCACGCACCCCGGGCGGAACAACGGGGCACCCACCTTGCCCTTGATCTTCGGGATCGCGTCGATCAGCGAAATGAGGAACTCGCCATCGGGACGGTTCGCCCCCGAGAGGCCCGACGAGAGCGGCACACCCAAAGCATCGGTCGAGAGGTGATGCTTGGTGCCCGGCTTGCGCCGATCCGTGGGGTTGGGTCCCGTTTTTCCCCCGCGCCCACGGCGCGCACACTGCTGGAATCCGCCGTGACGATGGACAGGTCGATCTCGTCGGCGCGACGCAGCTCGTCGAGCATTAACCCGTGGATCCTCTGCCAGATTCCCGCGGCCTGCCAGTCGCGCAGCCGCCTCCAGCACGACACCCCGCTCCCGCAGCCCATCTCCTGTGGGAGCATCTCCCACTGGATGCCCGTCCGCAGCACGAAGATGATCCCCGTGAGCGCCCGGCGGCTGGTGATGGGCTTGCGGCCCGGGTACCTGAACCGCCGCGGCTTGGGCGGGGGGAGCATCGGCTCGATCAGCGTCCACAGGTCTTCGTCCAGAATCGGCTTGGCCATGTTCGTGCCTCCTTGCACTTGCCCGCGGGCGTCCTGCCCAACGACCCCCTCGCCACGCTCTTCATCGGCACCGCCTCACGCCGATCTCCTCTTTCTGAAAGGCGCTCTAATCGTCGTTGATCCCGGCGTGTTGCCGGGTTCAGCCACGACAACGACAAGGGGTCCGTGTCGAAAGACATGGGCCCCTCTTTCTGCGCATCGAGAGGAGGGGTTTGGCAACCGTGGACCATCCGCGGCAGTATCGACTCTGCGTGGGAACAGCCTCCATCTCAGCAACGGGCGGCGAACCGGCAGCGCATCAAGTCGCCCCGCCAGCCCCGTCCCCCGAGCTCGAGCAAGTCGACTGTCCACGCTGCGGGTACGACCAATCCGGCGTGATCACCGGCTTCCGCCGCGGCAAGAGCTCCCCGCTCCAAGGCCGGTGCTCAGAGTGCGGGCTCGACTGGTTCTGGGGCGATCTGCTGCACCCCGCCCGGCAGCTTCCAAACTGGTTCCTTGAAAATCTGAAGCGATGGGCATTGCCGGTGCTCATAAGCACATGGCTTCGCGCTCTTCTGCCGCGTCGGTTCTGGGGCACGGTTCTGCTCACCTTCCCCATTCGTCATAGTCGACTCGTGCTCTATGCACTTCTGGCACTGATGATGAGTTACTTGATCGCCGCAGTCGCCAGCGGCCTGTGGGAGATCTACGCGACGCAGGGCCGGTTCATGGCAACGTGGGGGAGCATGTGGAGTAGCGTGAACTGGCGGAACGTACTCGCCTCCGCGGCCGTACCCATTGGGCCGGGCGACCGCTGGTCCTCATCGCTCCTCGCGCACTTCACGGTGGTGGCGACGTTGTGGGTCATGCTGATGCCCCTGCCATTCCTGCTGCTGCGCCAGACGTTCACGCGCGTTCGCGTGCGACGCGCTCATCTTGCCCGCATCTGGGTGTACTCGCTCAGCCTCCTGCCGCTTCTGCTCGGAGGTGTGTGTCTATTCCGGTTGGGCGTCAAGTGGCTGCAAACCTCGCTCATGTACATCTACCCGCAGAACACCCTGCAGCGGATCACGTCAGAATCAGCCATTGCTGTCCTCCGCGGCGAGTGGATCATCGTCGTGTTGGTCGGTGCCTGGCTCGCGCTGTTCTGGGGACGCGCTGCCGGGACCTACTTGAGGCTGCCCAACGCCCGAGCGGTCGTTTCGCTGCTGATGCTCGCCTCGTTCCTCGCCGCGCTCGCAATCGGCACGTACTACCCCGGCAGCCTGCTGGTCCAGAGTGTCGGCTGCTGGTTCTGGTACTAACGCTCGCCGCGGACCCGTTCCTTTGTCCGCGCCAGGGCCACCTCAAGGCCGTCGGGCACACGCGCGGGTGCCAATCGCTGCTCGACAAGGCCGGAGTGCAGCCCGATGCGGGCGTGGTTGATGTCGCGGACCCAACCTTCGTGAAGGTCGCCGGACGCCGGTTCTTTGGCCGCGAGCCGGGCGTGCGCAGCGTTCCATAGCGCGTCTCTGACGGATGCACCCGGGCTAGGGTTCGGAGGTCCTCGCGTTTCCCATGGGCGCGCTGGTCCTGCGCCCGTCCAACCCCCCAAGGTTCGGTGTTCCGCTCCACCGCCCCGTCGGGCGGCTCCTACGCATTCGACTACTCGTTCGAGGTCGGATCAGGCCGCCGCATCCAGGAAAGCGGCGATCCGCTCGACCGCCTGCGGGAGTGTCGCCACGACTGGCAGATCGTCCGTCGGTCCGAGGCGACGCTTCAGTTCGGCCGCGGCCCCGCTGCCACCCTCGGTTGCCTGTGCGTCCCATAGTCCGAGGATCACCCGCACTGCGGGCGACTGTGCCCGGGCCCTCGCGATCTTCCGCCGGGCACGCACGGCCGACACCGGCGGCAGGGCGGAGATGCAGATAACCCGCGCGGAAATCTCCGATTCGCCGCCGGGCAGGAGAAAGTTGGACGGGCCACCCCTCATGGTCGCCGCGGGGATGCCGCGACGATCCAAGAGTACCGTGAGCATCCGCGCTACGAGTTCATCGGCGTCGTCCCCTGCGGGGACATTCAACACCATCGGTGAAGCGGCGGGGGCTGGGGC
>CAYMWG010000163.1:0-6789 GCA_964393765.1 uncultured Phycisphaeraceae bacterium | reverse complement strand
GGGGGTGGGGGGCGGACCCGCTTTAGGCCGCTGCATCCGGCAGGCGACAGCCCCCGCGACAAGCCCCGCGAGATCCGACCCTCAGACCTCGCGGGGCTGCTGCGCTGCATCTACAGGGCCGGGTATGTTCCCTGAACCGCTCAGGCGGCCCGATGACGCTGATGGCGGGGGCCAAGGTCCGTCGTGGAGGTCTGACGGAAGAACGCGAAGTTGTTGGCCTCGGCTGTTCCTCTATATACAGAGCAGCAGTCGAGGCCAACTTGGCCGCTGGCAAGCGCGGCCCAGTTGGGGACCGCCATCGTCAGCTCGATGCGGCCGGTCTCCAGATCGACAACGGCCGATTCGATGAAGATCTCCAGCAGCCGCCGCAACTCCTGCCGCGGCATCGCCTCGAGATTCGATCCCTGTTCCTGCAGGCTCGCCAGAACGACATCGGTCAGTTCGGCGATCTCGTGCTCGTCGAGCCGCGGCCATTCCTGGGTCGACTCCAGCCGTGCCTTCAGGGCGCGGCGCTGCTGGGCGAGGGGCACAAGTCCGGCCTCGACGTACTCCTCGCCCAGCTGATGAACCTGTTTGATCAGGAGATTGGTCTCCCGATCGATCTGCGCGAGTTGTTTCTCGATCTCGCTCCGGTCGAGGCTGCCGCGCTGCTGCTCGCGCTGCCAGGCGATGGTCTGCCGGATGACCTCTTCGCGCCGGACCGGCGCACGGCGGAGGATGTCCGACAGCGCCGTCAGCGCCGCCCGCTCGACGGGCTCCGCCGGGATACGCCGGCGGAGCGTCGAGTCCTTCGTCGGGATGCCGTGCGCCCGGGAGACAAGGTAGTACCGGTACTTGCTGTTGACGGACCTTCCCGTCATGGGATGGTCTCCCTGCCTGCTCCTGAGGATGTTCTTCAGGAGGTAGTCGCTGGCGCCATGCTTGTCCTTGCGCGGCGCGGCCTCGCGCCCCGCGGCATGCCGCTGAAGCTGCCCCTCCTGATATGTTCGGGCAGGTTCCCGCAACGCCTCGGGGAGGAACTCCGCCAGAGCGGGATACTCGAGCCGGACCCATTCCTGCTCGGGACGAAGCTGTTGGGCGGGCCGACCTTCGAGCGTCTCCCTCCGCGCTTCGGCGGCCTCTGGCATGGATGCCGACCGTTTGTAGTAGATCGCGTTTGTCGTTCGGTTGGCCAGGCCGATCCCGCGGTAGGTCGGATTGGCGACGATCTGCCGGATCGCGCCCGTGCTCCAGGCCTTGCCGCTCGGAGAGGCAACCCCGCCCTCGTTGAGCTCCTTGGCAATCTTCCAGTACCCGGCCTTGCCGATCAGGCAGCGTTCGTAGATCCGGCGGACGACCGCGACCGCCGCGGAATCTCCCGGGACGAGCTGGACGCGCTGCTCCTTGGTCTTCCGGTAATGGCTGCTGGTCTCGCCGGACTTGTTGGGCGGATAGATCTCCACCAGCTCCAGCGTCTGCGGATCCATCCGCATCTGCGAGCCGTCGGGCAGGTCGCGCAGGCGATGGACCTCTCGCCCATCGGAGGCGATGATGACCTTGTCGATCCCGTAGGGCGCCCGCGCGCAATGCGCCCGCCGCCCTTGGATGAGCGAGGACTGCGAGCCGCGGGCAACGCCCGCGGCGATCCGCTTGGCATGCTCGCGGTTCATGAAGAACGAGTAGACATCCGAGAGATCGCTGAAGTCGTTGCGGCGGACATACCCGACCGCGGGGATCAGCGAGATCTTCGCGGCCTCGAGTTCATCGAGCAGCCGCAGCGCATGCCGTGGCGGTGTCCTTGTAAACCTTGATAGGTCGTAGACCATGATCGCATCGAAGTCATTGGCCCGTATTTTGCGGGCGATCAGCCCGTCAACCGCGCGCTGGACATGCATGCGGATCGATGCCAACTTCCCCGGCATCCTGACGGTATCGACGACTTCGATGCCCTGGGCCTGCGCAAACGCGCGGCAGGCCTCCTCCTGATCGTTCATGCTCGTGGAGGCCTGCTGCAGCGAACTGCAGCGGATCCAGAGAGCCGCCTTCAATCCCTTGAGTTCTGAATACATTGTTTATCCCCTTGTCCCTGTTCGATCCGTCCGCGGACCATGGCGACAACTGCGCGGAGGCTCGCCTCATCCGCTTCCCGCTGGCGATGAATCGCCATGGGGCGGATCGAGATGACCGGCTCCGGATGTCTTCTGCGTCTGCTGCGGCGGCTCCCAACAGGGGAGCGGTTTGCTTCGTCTTCCGACGGCGGATCCTTCTTGTCACTTCTCTCTACTGAATCCACATTCAGAACTCCTTCTTTTCTTTCTGAAAATTCTTCTTTCCACGCGGTACTCAGGCCGCGTTCCGCCCCTCGTTCGTCAGTTTGCTGTCGCGAACCCGCGGTTCCGCCACCGGAAGGCGGATCGCAAGGATCGCCTTCTCCGCAACCGGGTCGTACATGCGGTAGTAGAGGTCAAGGACTCGGCTGGAGCTGTGCCCCATGAACTCCAGAGCGTACTTGTAGCTGATCTGCTCTGACGCCAGCATCGATGCAAAGAAGTGCCTGAAGGAGTGCAGCTTGAACGCCTTGCCGCGCTGCAGCTTCAGGCTGATGGCCAGCCGCTTGAGCCCCCGCAGCATCCGCCGCTCATCGATCGGACCATCCCCCGCAGGGTGCTTGAGCGACGGCCGCGCGTGGAACACGCGCGGAGAGCCTGGATGCCGGTTCAATCCAGCCAGAACCGGTCGCAGTTCCGGATGGATCGGGATGCGGCGCGACCGCCCCGACTTGGTCCGGCCGTCCGATCCGCCGCGGCGGATTACCACGAAGCCGTGCGCGCCCTCGTCCAGCCGCACATCTTCCCAGACCACGTCGCGGGCCTCGCCGAACCTGGCCCCGGTGTACGCAAGGAAGGCGTAGATCGCCCGCTCGTGCGGGTCCGCCGCGGCCAGCATTCCCGCAACCTCCAGCGGGGTGAACACCGGTTGCTCGACATCAGCCGGCTCCTCGAGCTTGACGCTGGCGAGCGCGTTGGTCTGCAGCCTGCGGTTCTGCGCGGCCCAGCGGAATACCTGCTTCACGATCACGAGGTAGTTGTACCGCGACTTCTCGCCCAGCCCATCCCCGATCATGTGCTCGCTGAACTTCCAGAACTCCGTCTCGGTGTACTGCCGCGCCAGCGTGACCTTCAACGCGGCGGCGTGCTGAACGAGCCGTTTCAGGATGTCCGTGTACTTGCCGATGGTCTTGGCGGCGCGGCCCTTGCCCCTGAGCGTGGCGATGTAGTCGCCGGTGAGCTGCTCCAGCGTGCAGGAGGGCGGTTCGGGGAGCTCTCCGCGGGCAACGCGGTCGGTGATCTGATGCACGCGGCGGATGGCCACCTGCTTGTTGGTCGTCTTCAGCTGCTCGGCCCGCCTCACACCCTGGTCGTTGTACTCGACATACCACCGTCTGCTGGTGCGCTGATGCCCGGACTTCGAATCGGTCCAAACCCGGTGCCCGATGTACATCGACGGGTGCGTGCCCTCCACGAGTTGGCGTGCGGCCAGCTTCATTCGGCGTTGATCCCGAACCTGTCCCTGAGGAACTGCTGAACGAACGCGTCCCGCAGCACGCGGCCGGGCTTGTCCCGCTTGACGCAGTTGGCGTACTGGCCCTGGCTGAACCATCCCTTCAGCGTGGGAAGGGCTACCTGTACGAGCTCGGCGGTCTGCTCGTAGGTCAGGATCGGCGGGTACTTGTCCTCGAGCCCCTCAAAGATCAACCGCACCATCCCGGGCCCGAGCGTGGCCTCCAGCACCCCCGCCCTTCCGCCTTGCCGCTCGCTCACCAGCAGGATCAGCAGCCGGAGCCGCTTCAGGGTGGCGGAGTCGGCAGATGCCGGCTCGGCGGCGGGCGGAGCAGACTCGACGTGGTGCGCAAGGTCGCTGGGGGATGTCATGGCAATGCTCTCCGTAATTAATGTAGCTAATAGTAGCGATTGGCCCTGGCCCGGCAAGCCGTCTGGCGCGAAAAACCATCGGGCCTGCAATCCAGGGATTTGATATGCTGCAGGCGTTCTTATCCGGAGAAAAGGGTTCCCATGGCCGGCAGGAGCATCGATTGGAGCGAGTCGGTAAGCCTGTTGCGCGACGTGTTCGCCCGTCTGGCAGTGCGCTGCCGCGACTCCGGCGACCTGATCGAGCAGGGCCTGACGATTCTCAATGAGTCCGAGCGGTCCTGTCGCCGGGTGAACACCGGCGCCGCCGGGCCGGATCGACGAGTCAGACGCGGACACGCGATCAGCGAGTACCGGATCGAGCCGGGCGCAGAGGGCGACATGCTCGTCGAGGTCCGCTCGACCGGCGCCCAACCCTTCCGGTGCCCCGAGCACATCTTCACAGCGACCGTCAA
The DNA here is from genome assembly GCA_964393765.1 of uncultured Phycisphaeraceae bacterium. Taxonomy (GTDB): domain Bacteria; phylum Planctomycetota; class Phycisphaerae; order Phycisphaerales; family UBA1924; genus JAHBXL01. The sequence continues at coordinate 2,426 of CAYMWG010000163.1, read as the reverse complement.
AGTCCTGGCCGAGGCCGAGAGACCGATCAGCTTCGATGAGCTGCGCAGGCTTGTATCACGCTCGCTGAAGAGCACCTCGGGGTTGTCACCGCCGATCTACCTCTTCCGCGTCGTGCTCCGCTTCCTGAAGATCAAGCACCTGCTCCAACACTCCGGCCGGAGATTCCGGCCGTCGGCCAAGGGCAACTTCACGGACGCCGCCCAGCGGGCTTGGCGGCAGACGCACCGTGAGCCGCTTCAGGTCAAGCCAGAGCGCCTTCCCGCGCAAACTGCGTCCAGGATCTGAACAACTCTTGGAGCCCGCGCAAGCGATGCGGCAACCCGGGCCGATGCCTGCGCGTCATGCGCACCGCTGCGCGCAAGTTGACTCGCCTCGCCGGGGACAGAATGGGGACAGTCGCAAAGCGCCGCCGCGGCCCGATGCTCATAAGCCCCTACGAAAACAGCCCCTGCATTCGCAAGGGCTGCTTCAAGCGGAGAGGGGGGGATTCGAACCCCCGAAACAGTTACCCGTTTACGCGATTTCCAGTCGCGTTCCTTCGGCCACTCGGACACCTCTCCGGGATTTTCAAGGCCCCAAGTCTACCCCTGTATCGGCTGTGTTTCTGTGCGAGTTCTCGGGCTTCCTGCGGGTTCATCTTCCATGATGGCCGCGAGGCGCGGATAAGCCGGTTCGGCAAGCGGATTGACCGCCTTTCGCCAGAGCCAGTCGAGGCCTTTGACCCCCCACCACCCATCGATCGCGGCACGCGCGACCGCAAGTCCGATGAACGCGCCCACGACGACATCGCTGGTCCAGTGCGCGTTGAAGGTAACGCGAGCTGATCCGACCAAAACCACCGCGACGAGGCCCAAGGGCCAGATGGCGGGGTACACCCGGATGAGGAACCATGCGAGGATGACAGCCGCGGCGGTGTGGCTGGAGGGCATGGACCAGAGGTCTGTTCCGGCTTGCCATGCGTGGCGGACGCCTTTCTCCGGTCCGAGGGGGTAGGCGCCGAACGGGCCGAGGATTGTCCAGGGATCGTCGAACTTGGGGCGAGGACGGCCGATGCCCATCTTGAGCGCGGTGAGCACGAGGAGCGCGATGAGGGAGGCGGCGTAGAGATCGAGGAGCTTTCGGGCGCGGGGGCGATCAAGCAGGAACATGAGGGCGGAGACGAAGATGAGGGATCCGACCGCACCGAACTGCTGCCAGGCTTCGAGTTCGCGGCGGAGATCGCCGCGAAGAAACGTGGAGGAGAAGGACCGGACGAGGCCTTGGATTGGGCCGTCGAACGGGTAGGTGAGCAAGAAGGCGAACGGCACCAGAGCAAGGGGGATCGCCCACCGGCGGCGCGCCGTGCTGAACAGCCCTCTCCACAGTGGGCCGAGCCAATCGGCGATGCCGGCGAAGACAATGTGCACGAACCGAACCGGCCGTGCCAGCCCGCGGTTATAGTCGCTCGCCATGCGGACGCCCGGACTTGCCATTGCGCGGTTGATCCTTCAGAACCCGAAAGGGAGTGGGAAGGCTGATCATTCGCAGGCCGAAGGCGCGGCGACGGAAGCGCAAGGCTTGCGCCGGTGGTCGCGGCGGTGGTCGGGGGCGGGGGCGGCGTTGGTGATGCTGTGTCTGGCGGTGTTTCTGCCGGGGCTCTGGGTGATTCAGCCCATCGACCGGGATGAGGCGCGATTTGCACAAGCGTCTCGGCAGATGTCTGAAACTGGGGACTTTGTCGTCCCACGGATCCAGGATCGGCCGCGGCTGAACAAGCCGCCGCTGGTGTACTGGCTGCAGTGCGGATCGATCGCGGTGTTTGGGGATGCGCCGGGGCGTTATGCACACGGAAACATCTGGGTGTTCCGGATGCCCAGCGTGTTGTGCGCGATCACGAGCGTGCTGCTGACGTGGCGGCTGGGACTGCGGATGATGGATGCGCGAGCCGCGGCGATGGGGGCTGCGCTGCTGGCGGTGTGTCCGCTGGTGGCGTGGGATGCGCATCAGGCGAGAGCGGATCAGATGTTGTTGCTGACGGTGGTGGGGACGCAGATGGCGCTGTGGGCGTGCTGGCGTGCTGCACGGAGGGGCCGCGGCGTGCCGACGGTGGCGTGCATCTGGCTATGGGTGGCGATCGGGCTTGGGGTGCTGGCGAAGGGGCCGATCACGCCGATGATCGCGCTGCTGACGTGCGGTGCGCTGTGCTGGCAGACGAAGACCTGGCGGTGGATGCTGCGGCTGAGGCCGATGATGGGGGCGGTGATCATCGCGACCTTAGTTGCGCCGTGGGTGATTGCGGTGGCATCGCGGGTCGGGTGGGATGTGTATCTGAAGACGGTACTCGATGAGACGCTTGGGCGATCGGCGGGGGCGAAGGAGGGGCACTGGGGTCCGCCGGGGTATCACCTGGTGATGCTTTGCGTGCTGTTCTGGCCAGGTGTGCTGA
>CAYMWG010000162.1:0-6823 GCA_964393765.1 uncultured Phycisphaeraceae bacterium | reverse complement strand
GGGTGGGGGGGGTGAGCCGACGGGCGAGGTCGCCAAGGCGATCAACGCGGCCTTCGGGAACTTCGCGCACTTCAAGGAGGAGTTTGCCAAGGCCGCGACGACGCGCTTCGGCTCGGGCTGGGCATGGCTGTGCGCCAAGGCCGAGGGTGGCGGCGTGCAGATCTGCTCGACCCCCAACCAGGACAGCCCGCTGATGGGCCAAGCGATCGCCGGGTGCGGCGGAAGTCCGATCCTCGGGCTCGACGTGTGGGAACACGCGTACTACCTGAACTATCAGAACAAGCGCGCCGACTACATCGCCGCTTGGTGGAACATCGTGAACTGGTCCGAGGTTGAGAAGAACCTGAAGGGCTGATTGCACCCCCCCCCCGCGCGCAGTGGAGGCTTTGCTATGACCCGATCCTCCCGCGAAGACATAGAGGAATCACGCACAACTGTGAGTCCGGCGATGGCGGACCAGCCACGTCTGGGGCGGGCGGGCATGCTCATCTTCGTGGTCGTGCTGCCGGTGCTAATTGTGGGAGCGTTGTGGCTGACCATGGATCGCAGCCGCGGTACGCCGCGCCCGGACATGTCCGGGGCGCTCGGACCCGGCCAGCGGGCCCCTGTCGGGAGCGAGTTGCCTCCGGCTGTCCCGCCGGACCCAGCCCCTTCGGTCCAATAACGAACCAGCATTGGGTGGTGATTTGCTCACGAATCCGGGTGGTCCGAGCCGATGGGCAATGTCCGAGGTTCTCGGAACTGTCGGGAAATGCCCATGCGAAGCCCAGATGAACGCATCGAAACGATGGAGAGGCAGGTACGGACGTACCGGCTCCTGGTCACGCTGACGTTCGCGCTGCTGGTCCTTTCACACCGCCACACCGTTGTCAAATGGATCGACTCCATGGGCAACTGGTTCGGAGCGGTCGCCAGCGCGCGGGCCGGTCAGTAACAGGCGGAGCCTGAGCAGCAGGACCAGTTTCAGGCCGCGCTTCGCAGCGCGGCGTTGTCGTGCGCACCCCGCGCGAGCGAAGGGACGTGCGACAATACCGACTATCCTCGGACCATGACCTCCACCTGTCAGGCGGGCAGTATCCAGATTGGCTCCGGCCAGCCGCTGTGCATCATCGCCGGGCCGTGCGTGCTGGAAAGTCCCGAACTGGGAGTGCAGATCGGGCGCACCGTCCGCGACCTGTGCCGGACGCTGGGCCTGTCGTACATCTTCAAGGCGAGTTTCGACAAGGCCAACCGCACCAGCATCGACTCTCCACGCGGCCCGGGTCTTGCCCAAGGGCTTGACTGGATCGCACGGATCGGGCGCGAACTGGGTGTCCCGACCACGACCGACATCCACGAGGTTGGGCACGCCGAACCCGCCGCGGCTGTGATCGACCTCCTGCAAATCCCCGCCTTTTTGTGCCGGCAGACGGACCTGCTGATCGCGGCCGGCTCAGCCGCGGCGAAGCACGGTCGCGCGGTGAACGTGAAGAAGGGGCAGTTCGTGTCGCCCGGCGAGATGGCCGGTCCCCTGGGCAAACTGGCCGAGGCCGGATGCACGAATGTCATGCTGACGGAGCGCGGCACGTTCTTCGGCTATGGCCGCCTTGTCAACGACTTTCTGGGCGTCGCGGAGATGATGGAACTCGCTGCGCCGGCCCTCGCCGGTGCGAAGAGCGGCAATGTGCCCGTTTGCTTTGACTGCACGCACTCCACACAGCGTCCGGGCAGGGGCGAGGGTGGGAAGGTGACGGGGGGCGAGCCGCGGTTTGCCCCCTTGCTCGCCCGCGCAGCGACGGCGATCGGCGTCCACGCCCTGTTCATCGAGTGCCACCCGGAGCCGGCGAAGGCCCTTTCGGACGCGGCAACGATGCTGCGGCTGGCGGACATGCCGCGGGTGCTGGCGGAGGTCGCGGCGGTGAGGAAATCCCTTTCCTGAACGCCATTTGTTCACGGTCAACCTATGCTTGGGGCTTGCCGAGAGCCGCCTCAAAACCCAATCGCCACGAGACGCCTGAGGGCGTTTCGACGGTCGCGTTCGTCTCTCTGGGCTGCCCCAAGAACCTGGTGGACTCCGAGAAGATGCTCGGCCTGCTCGCCGAGGACGGCCTCGCGGTGGTCGCGGCGGATGCCGAGCATGGCGGGGCGGACGCGATCGTCATCAACACCTGCGGCTTCCTGGAGGCGAGCAAGGCCGAGTCGCTGGAAGTGATTCACGACGCCATACGCGCCAAGGCCGAGGGGCGCGTGCGTCGGGTCGTCGTCGCCGGGTGCCTGGTGCAGCGCCACCGCGCCAAGTTGCTCGAATGGGCACCGGGCATCGATGCGCTGGTGGGCGTGTTTGATCGCGACAAGATCGTGGAGGCCGTGCGCGGCGGGAGCGCGGGCGAGCGCACCAAACTCGATTCGGCGGATTCGCCCAAGTACTGGATCGCGGGCAACGCGCTCGTCGCCGCCAAGGCGCGCGGGCTCAACACCACGGGCCTGACCGTCAACGGCAAGGACGGGACGGGCATCGGCTACTTCGAGGACGACTCGGCAAGGCTCCGGATCACGCCGCGCCACTACGCGTACCTGCGCGTGAGCGAGGGGTGCAACCAGAACTGCGCGTTCTGCACGATCCCCTCGATCCGCGGCAAGATGCGCTCCAAGCCGCTGGACCGCGTGAGCGCGGAGGCGCGGGAGTTGCTGGCCGATGGCGCTTTCGAGTTGAACCTGATCGGTCAGGACACGACGAGTTACGGCGACGACATCGGCATGGGGATGAAGGCGGGCGGGACGGGTGGATTGCCGGCGATGCTGCGCGCAGTCTCGGGCGCGATCGACGATGCGGGTGGCGGCGGCTGGGCTCGCCTCATGTACGCGTACCCGTCGAACTTCTCGGATGCCTGCATCGACGCGATCGCGGAACTGAGTTGGCTGGAGCGCAAGGGGGGAAGGGGCGGATTTGTGCTGCCCTATATCGATATCCCGCTCCAACACGCCTCGGACAAGATGCTCACGGCGATGCGCCGCAACGTAACGGCGCGGCACCAGCGCGACCTGCTGCTGCGCCTGCGCGAGCGCATCCCCGGCATCGCGATCCGCACCACGTTCATCTCCGGCTTCCCAGGCGAGACCGAGGCCGACCACCGCCAACTCCTCGAGTTCGTGGGCGAGATGGGCTTTGAGAACATGGGCGTGTTCGAGTATTCCCACGAGGAGGGAACGGTTGCGGGCACGATGGAGGAGGATCCGAGCCTCGCCGTGAGCGCGGAGGACAAGTCGCGCCGCCGCTCGGAACTCATGGAACTCCAGCAGGGTGTAGCGTTTGCACGGAACGCTGCGATCGCCGCGGAGTTTGAAGAGGACCGCCCGGGCGAGGGTGGGCGGAAACTCGATGTGCTGATTGATCAGGTGACGAGGACCAAGGGGCGCAAGACCGCGGGCGTGACCCAGGGCGGCAACCTCTACATCGGCCGGACCTACTTCCAGGCCCCGCAGGTGGACGGCGTGACGTTCGTGCATTCCTCCAAGGACCACGCCCCCGGCGAACTCATCCGGTGCGTGGTCGTGGCCAGCGACGGGTACGACCTTGTGGCCCGGCCGGTGGATGAACTGGAGAAGCGGGTTGGGCTGAAGGTGCTCGCACGCCCGGGATGAGCGAAGCGAATCCCGTGGATTCGCCTTGTGCGTATCTCGACGCGGATCCCGCCCGCCACTACATCGTTCGCAACACTTGCCGCTGGTGGTCGCACCAAGTCGCCGCACCCTCGCGCTCATGATCCAGAATGTAGTTGAGAGCGCTCGCAAAATGCTCGGCGTCACGGATCAAGCGATGGCCACAGCGTGCCGCCCAGACGGCTCCTGGCAGTTCGGCGCGTAGCGCGTGGGAGGAATGACGCTTCAAGCGACCCACTTCCCTCCCGAGCCCTCTCAGAGAGGCCCGTATCAGAACATGCGTGTGGGTCCGACCGACCGCCATTGCCGCCGCCTCTATTCCAGACTATTCTGCTTTGAATTTTAGCGCGCCCAACGCTGCTCGCATCTGGCCCTTGAGGAGGTACACGGGCTGCTGCTTGACTATCCGTCGTGCGTGGAGCCAGAGTCCGGCGTGCTCGCCAGTTGGGGGAGGATCTTTGTAGTTGCCGGAAGAGTGGATTCTGTGGCCGCGGCTCCTAAACCCCCGCGGATCGCCGGGGAGCCAGACCCCGAACGTCGACCAATAGGCGTGGATCCATTTGTCGGTCGAGGCCATCGAGGGCAGTTTACCGCCTTTGTGCAGGTTTCGCTGCGCTCAGGCGGGGCGTAGGCACCTGTTCACAATCTACAGGATTCGCCTCGCTCCGCTCCGCTCATCCTGGGCGTGAAACCTTGCCGATAGACCCCGCGATGCTGCGCCATGGACAGGTCGTCGTGCTGTGCGTGCTCGCCCTGCTCACCCTCGGCGTGGTCATGGTCAACTCCGCCGGGATGAGCGTGGACCCCCAGGAGGCCGTCACGCTCGAGTCCATCCTTTTCTCGCGTTCCACGGTCTATATGGCCTTGGCGGTGCTTGCGATGGGTCTGTGCGCGGCCTTCCCGATTCGCCGCGTCTTGCCCGGGTCATGGCTGGCCGAGGCCGGCAGCACCCCCGTCGAGAATGGCCCGGAGGGCCTTCTGGTCTCGGGCGAGTTCGCCAAGCGGCTCGTCCGGACGATCCTGGGCCTGTGGCCGATGTGGCTGGTCGTCCTGGCGGTGCTCGGGACGCTCGCGACGGTGTATCTCCCGGGCATCGGACGGACGGTCAACGGCTCGGCAAGGTGGATCAGCCTTCCCGCGCCGGGCCTCGAGTCGATCCAGCCGAGCGAACTGGCGAAGTGGGCGATGGTGGCGATCCTCGCTTGGTACGGCGCGGCCTCGATGCACCGGATGCACCGCTTCTGGCGGGGCCTGCTGCCGGGGCTGGCCGCGGCGGGCGCGCTGGCGGGTTTCATCGTCGTAGAGGACCTGGGCACGGGCGTTCTGCTGGGGATGGTGGCGTGCGTGATGCTGGTCGCGGCGGGCGCGAAGGTGTGGCAGATCGCGGTGCTCGCGCCCGCGCCGCTGACGCTCGTGGCGCTTGCGATCTCGTCGAGCCAGTACCGGCGTGACCGGCTGCTGGCGTTCCTGGACCCCTACGCCGATGCCGACGGGATCGGCTATCACATGATCCAGTCGATGGTCGCGGTCGCCAACGGCGACCTCGCGGGGCGTGGCCTGGGGCACGGCCTCCAGAAGTTCGGATACCTCCCGGAGGACCGGACGGACTTTCTGTTCGCGATCATCTGTGAGGAGTTAGGCGTTGCGGGCGCGCTGATGGTGGTGGCGCTCTACGGCGGAATGCTGTTCTCGTGCTGGACGATCATCAGCCGCGAGCGGGCGGCGATGCTGAAACTGCTGGGGCTGGGCGTGGTGGCGACGGTGGGCATCCAGGCGCTCATCAACCTCGCGGTGGTGACGGGGCTTGGCCCGACCAAGGGGATCGCCCTGCCGCTGCTGTCCAGCGGCGGGACGGGGTGGATTCTCACGGCCGCTTCGCTGGGGCTGATCGTGGCGATGGATCGGACGCAGGACGGCTGGAAGCCGGTGGGAAGGCGGATGTCGGAAGCGGGATGTCGGATCGCGGATGTGGGATGTGGGATGTCGGAAGCAGGCTCACCCTCTCAACTCATCACCGTTGCACCCGCGCACGTCCCGATGAAACCCGATGACCACACAAGGTGGGCTCCGCCGAGCCTGTTTGCGGCGATACCTCTGGTGCAAACGATCGAACAGGTTTGCGCCGGATCGGAGGCAACGGCCGATGCGAGCCCGAGCGGCAGCACTCCGTTTGAGGTTGATGAGAACCAGGGCTTGCTCTTCGCAGGCGAGCCATCGGCAGAGGTTTACGTCCCCGCTCCAAGCGTCAGAGCCCCGAGCGCGAGCGAGTGGGTTCAAGGTTGCGCGTGACACTCGCGGCTTTGCCGCGGCGCCCTCCCTGACGGTCGGGCTGCTTACATGTCCACACACTCCTTCATCTTCGCGGGTGGCGGCACGGGGGGGCACTTGTACCCCGGCCTTGCAATCGGCGCGGAGTTGCAAGCGCTCGCAGCGGCGGATGGGGGCGGCACGGCGGGATGCCTGTACGTCTGCTCGAATCGTCCGCTTGACGCCAAGATTCTGGCCGCGGCGGGCGTCGCGTTCGTCCTAAGCCCGTCAAGCCCTTTGGGGTTGCGGCCGCGCGGGATCGTCAGATTTCTGCGGACGTGGGGGCGGAGCGTGCGAGAGGCCCGCGCGGTGATCCGGGGCGAGCGCGAGAAACACGGAACAGTGACGGTCGTGGCGATGGGCGGGTTTGTCGCCGCGCCGGTGGTGCAGGCGGCGCGGGCCGAGCGCGTGCGCATCCTGCTGGTAAACCTCGATGCCGTTCCGGGCAAGGCCAACCGGCTCATCGCGCGCCACGCGCTGCGCAAGCCCCTGGGCCTTGGCGCGTTCAGCGCCGCGAGTGTGGACGCTCGCTTCGCGCGTGGTTGGATTACGATTCCGCCGATCGTACGGCGCGAGGTCTTGAGGCCGCGGGATCGCGCGGCGTGCTGTACACGGCTTGGGCTTGACCCGTCCCGCCCCGTGCTGTTGGTCACCGGTGGGAGCCAGGGCGCACGGTCGCTCAACGAGTTTGTGACGGGCTTTGCGCGATCCGAGTCGGGCAATGCGGTTCTGCGTGCCGGGGGTTGGCAGGTGCTGCACCAGACGGGCAAGGACGCGGATGTGGAAGTCGCGGCGGCCTATCGCGAGGCCGGGATCGACGCAGTGACGTGCGCGTTCACTGAGCAGATGGGGGACTGGTGGGGCGCGGCGGGCAAGG
>CAYMWG010000161.1:0-6825 GCA_964393765.1 uncultured Phycisphaeraceae bacterium | reverse complement strand
CGACAACTCCCCCAGCCCCCGCGCCGGGCGGCTGAGCGGGCCTTCTCCACGCGACTGCGACATCCGTGACCAAGCGCGCTTCCAAAGGTCCTTCGCGCAGCGGCGGCGATACGCCCGGCTCCAGCCCCCTCATCCGCGAGGGCGGGCATGTGGATGCCGGTGCGCTCCGGCGGGCCTGGGAGACCCACCGCTCGCTCGCCGCCGCCGCCGCGGAGAGCGCGGAAGAGGGCGAGGTCGATCCCGATAAGATCGCGTCTCAGGAGACCGTGGACGACGACGCTCCCAACCGCGTGGTGTTCGTTCTACAGAAGAACCTGGGCTCGCGCCTGGACAAGTACCTCGCCTCTCGCATCGCGTTCATGAGCCGCGCGCAGTTGCAGCGCCTCATCGATGAGGGCGGGGTGAGCGTCAACGGGAAGCGGCCCAAGTCATCGACCTCGCTCCGCACCGGCGACCGCGTGGAGGTGCTCGTTCCCCCGCCCCCGCCCACAGAGGTGCAGCCCGAGCAGATCGAGTTGGAGGTGCTGCACGAGGACAGCGCGATCATCGTGATCAACAAGCGCCCGGGGATCATCGTGCATCCCGCGCGGGCGCACAACTCCGGGACAATGATCAACGCCCTGGCCTGGCACTTTCAGAACCGGACATCCGGAGGCCTGTCCCAGGTGGGCAAGGAGTTCGCCCGCCCGGGCGTGATCCATCGCCTCGACCGGGACACCTCCGGCGCCATCGTGTTCGGCAAGGACGACACCTCGCACTGGCGGCTGGCTCGGCAGTTCGCGCAGCGGACGGTGGACAAGCGGTACCTTGCGCTGGTGCATGGGCAGGTGTCGCTGCCGGTGGATGTCATCGACCTGCCGCTGGGCCCGCACCCCTCGCGCGAGAAGGGGTACCGCGAGAAGTACGTCGTCCGGCACGACCACCTCGGCAAGGCGTCGGTGACGATCTGCCGCGTGCGGGCGAGGTTCCCTCTGCCTGCTGAGCAGCGCAAGCCGGGTTCGGTGCGAGGGTCCGATCGGGCGGTGGGACCCAAACGGGGTGAGGTGCCAGGTGCAGGCGGCTGGGGCGACGGCTTCACACTGGTGGAACTGGAACTCAGGACGGGCCGGACGCACCAGATCCGCGTCCATCTTTCGCACCAGGGCCACCCCATCGTCGGCGACGACATGTACGGGGGAGGAGGCGCCGGCGCGAGCCCGGGACTTGCCGGTCCCGATGCACCGCTCATGACCCGTCAGGCGCTCCACGCCGAGACGCTCGGCTTCCGCCACCCGGTCACCGAGGAGCGGCTGGTGTTCCATGCGCCCCTGCCCCCCGACCTGCTCGGGGCTATCGCAGCGATCCGGCAGGCCTGCCGCAAGAGAGATGTGGAGGTCGAAGTTCTCACCCCCCCCGGCGCGACCGTGGAACTTGGTACCATGCTCGCCCCGGAACGATGACCAAGCACAGCAAACGGAGAGACGACGTGAGGAACGCAACGGTGAACGCTTCGATGATCACTCTGACTATGGGCGCGGCGATCGGCCTTGGCACTCTGGGCGGGTGCGCCAAGCGTGCGATGGGGCCGGGCGATGTCGCCGGGCGGTACATCGTCGCGGTCTGCGACGCGGACATGGCGGCCACAGCGCTCGGCGGAGGGGGAACGGGCGACCTTGGCGAGCGGCCGGCCGATGCACGCGACACGTTGACCGTGGTCGCGCTCCCGCTGAGGGAGCCGCAGACCGACTTTGCGCAGGTCGAGGTCTCGAACTCCGCGCTCGGTCCGCCGACGATGGTGGATGTCACGCCCGATGGGCGTCTTGCGTTCGTGGTCGAGTCGCGCAAGTCAGGACCGTCGGACGCAAAGAGCCTGAGCGAACTGCCTGTGGGCGAAAACCTCGCGTTCGTCGATCTGAGCAGCCCGATGTCGCCCAAGGTGATTGGCACGGTGTACGTCGGCGAGGAGCCGACGGCGGTGGCGGTCCACCCGCGCGAGAGACTGGTCGCGGTGGTGAACCGCACGCCCCGCCAGCAGATCGTCATGCTCGCGTTCAACGCGGATGGGCAGGTGACGGGCGAGCCGATGGCGTGGCCGTTGTTCGGGCTGGATGACGACTCGGCCCACGCGACGTGCCTGGCGTGGCGGCCGCGGGGCGATGCGCTGGCGGTGACGATGCCCGAGCGCAACGAGGTGATGTTCTACAAGTTCAAACTCGATGACGACGGCGCGGCGACGCTGAACCCCTGGGGCCCGCCGGTTGCCGTCGGCAAGTTCCCGTACTCGGGCGCGTTCACTCCCGACGGCAAGTTCTTCATCTCAACGGACATGCAGTGGGGCAAGGATGTGGACGGCTTCAACGTGGGCGCGCCCGCCGGACAGTTGACGGTCATCCGTCTGGACGACAGCGCGGGTGGGAGCGGGGGCGCGCACCGCGTGGTCTCAACTGCCGGCGTCGGCGTAAGCCCCGAGGGCCTGGCGATCAGCAACGATGGGCGTCTGGTGGCAACCTCGAACCTGCTGCGGTCGTTCCTGCCCGATGGCGACCCGCGCGCCACCACCGAGGGCTCGCTCTCGCTCCTCACGCTCAGCCCCGCGACCGGCGAGTTGACGCTTGTCGGCGAGTTCCCGATCGCGGCGATGCCCGCCGGGATCACCTTCGACAGCAAGGACCAGTTCCTCGCCGTCACGCAGTTCCGGTCTTTCGACCCCGCGGCCACGACCGGCGAACTGAGTTTCTGGCAGGTGGACCGCTCCGGCGACCGACCGACGCTCAGGCAGATGGACTTCTTCGTGGGCCTGGGTCAGGGTCCGCACGGCGTGCTGATCATCCGGTAGTGGCACCGACTTTCCGTGGCACCGACTTTCCAGTCGGTGCAAGGCTAGCCATCGAGCGGAAGCTCGATGCCACTTCGTTGCGCTCGCGCTTCAGGAACGCCCTTGCTGACGCGCGGGCTGCTTACCGCCGCCTGCGCCGAAGCGCAAGCAACCCCGCCATGCCGAGAAGCCCACCAGCCCCCGGCGCGGGAACCTGCACGACACTGATGTCGTCGATGTGGAACTCGCCGGGGAAGTAACTCTGGCCGAACTCCAGGAACGAACCCGTGATGTTGGCGTGCAGGGGCAGTGTGAAGTGCCGCCAAGTGAGAAAATCCGGATTGTCCATCAACTGATTGAACACGGTCGCGCCTTCCCAACGGATGAGCAACGCCTCCGGGGAGCCGCCGCTCCGCCTCAGCCAGAACGACAACTCGTAGTCGGTGCCGCTGGTGGTCTCAAGAATCTGGGTCATGTACTGGAGTTGCGTTGAAGACAACCTCGCGTGGAAGGTACCGGTGTGACTACCCCCGCCGCTGGTGACAACGAAGTGTGCCGCATTCGGGTTGGGCGGAGGCACATTCAGGGGTACCGACCATCCGGAGAAGTTCCCCGTCTCAAAGCCCCCGTTGAAAACCAAGTCGGTTTGGGCTGACGCGGCCGAGGCACAAGCGACAACGAGCGCGCACGGGCACCCGCAACGACGGGAAGGCTGCGACATAAGTTTTTCTCGCGAGAGGCCGGTTTCAGGGAGAGAGCGTTCAACATACCACGGCGAGAGCGGTGGGACAACCAGATTCCCCAAGAAACCGCCCGGGCGTGGGTCCAGACCTGCGCAACCAGCCCCTTCCGCTCATCTTGTTCGGGAAACGATTGGCAAAACCGAATCGCCCAACTTGCAACCCGTCGCCAGGTCAGGTAGGCTGGCGCGGCTCAACTTCCCCAGGTTCGCAACTCTTCTCGCGGAGGTCCCCGTGACCCGAAGCCCGCCCATCAGTGTGTCGTTCGCGCTCGCCATCGCGTTCATCGCCCTCACGACCCTCGCACGTCCGGCCCTCGCGCAGACCACCGGCCTGTGCTGCTCGCCCACGGGAACGACCGACTGCTTCAGCCTCACCACTCCCTACGCGTGCAACCTTGCCGGCGGCGTGTTTTATCCCGCGGGCGAGGCCTGCAGCGGCTCGTGCGACCCCCTCGCCGGGATCGGCATGAGCCGCACCGCCGCCCGAAGGCTGGTCCGCGAGGGCGTCGTCCACACGCTCTGGGTCCGCAACCCCGACCAGGTCTACGGCCAGCCCTTCCACGACCTGTGGGACTTTGCCGGCGCGGGCACGGTCATCGCCCCGCAGATCCCGATCGACCTCCGGCACTTTGACTACCGCAACCCCGAGGCCGCGGCCCAGGCGGTAATGAGCGCCGCGATCGCCGCGCTAGTTGCCTGAGAGGAGATCGAGTGGGGCCCGTTGCCACCCAAGCCCTTCGCGTGGGCCCTGCGCCTCGACGGCTTCGGCGCGGGGTTTGACTGGGAGGTAGGCCCCGGCCAACTCCCGGTGTTTGCCAACCACCCGGGCGACGTCGCGACGGGCAAGTTGTCGGCCCGGCACGCCATCTCGCGCACGGGGAACATCACCAACCCGAACACGGTTGCCCTCACGTTCCAGATCCCGGCGGGCGCGGAGCGCGACTTCTACGCGCAGTTCTCCGAGCCAAACTACTACCTCCTGCCGTTCCCGGCGACCATCACCGTGGGGGGCGACGCGGCCGAGGTCACCGGCTATGACGCCCTCACCGGCACATTCACGCTCAACGGCACCGGCTTCACCGGGACGCTGACGGAGGGTGCCCCGTTCACAATCTCGCGCACCGAGCCGGGCCTGCCGGGCGTTCTGCCCTGCTACTTCTTTGAGAACGGGTCGAACGAGGTCGAGGCGTGGGTGATCGCCTTCTGCGAGGCCCTGGCGAGCACCGCGCGCCCGGCGAACCTGCCGGACCCGGCCGCGGTGGTGATCGGCACCGAGGACTTCGATCTGTCGGGCGTCGATTACCTGAACTACCTGGACTATCTCAACGACCCGAAGGCCACGAACCCAACCTACAGGATCACCGGGACCCACACGCTGCAGCAATGGGACACGGCGTTCGCCACGAACCGGAGTGGGGCACGGCTCGTCATCCCGCCCGCGGCGACGACTTACAGCCCCCTCAACGCGGATGTGCGGTCGTACCTGATGAACACGCTGCAGACCGCGTACAACTACCACCGTCAGCGGTCGACGTGGCAGCACTTCCGGGGTCTGTGGCCGCGGGCGCACCTGTCGCACTATCAACTGGGCAACCGCTACGGCGTGAAGGGCGAGACGGAGCACCTGGAGGTGCCCTTTGGCCCGGCGGAGTCGACCTACCACGGGTATTCCAAGTGGTACGGGAGCGTGAGTTGGGACGCGTACTACTGCATCACCAACCCGGTTCACTCCCCCGAGTTTGCGCAAGAGGATGGCAGGATCGTCCCGCTCGGGTACAAGTCCGCGCAGAGCATCGCGGGCGCGGCGACGCAGAGCAGCGGACCCTTCCCCAGCCAGTTCCAAGGGGCGGTCAGCGGATTCAATCCCGCGACCTATCTGCCGGGGATTCGTCTGTTCGTTCAGTTCACGCAAGGCCTCAACTCGGGCCGGATCGTCGAAGTGACGGCCTGGACGGGCAACACGATCACACTGGCGTCGTACTTGGTACATCCCGTCACCGAGGGCCACACCTTCATTGTGTACTTCCCAAGTTTTTCAGGGTACGACTATTTTACAGGCGTGGCGGTATGGCCGCTGATGGAGACGTTCTGCAAACTCTATTACCCGACGGTCGACGCGGACACCTTCCTGGCGACCTCGAAGCGCTGGGCCGCGGAGCAGGCGCGGGCGCAGACGCAGGCCCTGCCCAAGAACGCGTACACGGTCTACTACGGCCCGGGCAGCCCGGACACCGTTCCGGTGAACACGCCCGTGGAGGTTGATGGCGATCCGTACGACGGCGTGCCCGAGCGCGTCTCGTTCCTGTCGACCTACCCCCACGAGCCCTTCGAGTGCAAGGACGGCTACCTCGACGGGGACGACTGGGGCGATGTGGGCGAGCAGGCGATCGACTACGGCGTCAACCACTTCGTGTGGTTCGTGCCCGACCTGGTCAACGAGAACGCCCCCAGCCGGGCGATGACCAACGTCGCCACGGCGATGGCCGCCATGCACCAGCGATACATGGAAAACCGCATGATCTACCAGCAGATCGCCTGCATCGCCGACTGGGACCAGGACGCGACGGTGGAGGAGGAGGACTTCACGAAGTTCGTGAACGACTTTCTCCAGCACAAGGTGGTCACGGACCTGAACAACGATGGGCTGTTCGACCAGGGCGACGCGGATATCTTCGACGCGGCCCACCAAGCCGGCGACTGCGGCATCATCGCTCCGGCCGACTGCGACAACGACGGGACCCCTGATGCCGATGAGATCGCCAACGGAGAGCCCGATGTGAACAGCAACGGCATCCCCGATGCGTGCGAGAACTGCGACGCCGACTGGTGCCAGGACGGGGTCGTCTTCGTGCCCGACATCTTCTGCTTCCTGACGGACTGGTTCGCCAACGACCCCGCGGCTCGCAACTTCGGCGGCTCCCCGGGCGTCCCCGCGATCTTCGCGTTCCTGAGCGTCTGGTTCGCGAACACCGGGCTTGTGTGCCCGCCGTGACGTGATGGCGTGAGGAAACAGAGGCGGGAACGCCCCGGCTTGCGCCAGGGCCTCTACTCGCGTGAACTACTTCTTCTTGGGCTTGTCGTCGAGGTCGATGTCAAAGTCGCTCTCGCCCAGGGCGTCGAGCAGGCTGTCGATCTGCGCCAGTTCGTCTTCCTTGCGGATGGGCTTTGCGGGACCGGGAGCCTGTGCCGGCTTGGGAGCGCCCTTGCTCGCAGAACCACCCTGCCCCCCCTGCTGGCTGGACCATGTCGGCACGCCTCTGGGCATTGCGAGCTATGCGGGCAAGTTACC
>CAYMWG010000160.1:0-6836 GCA_964393765.1 uncultured Phycisphaeraceae bacterium | reverse complement strand
TTGCTGGCCCGATCCCTCTGCCGACGCGAGTGGAGCGGTACACCGTTCTGCGCAGCCCGTTCATCGATAAGAAATCGCGAGAGCAGTTCGAGATCCGCACGCACAAGCGGATCATCGACATCCTCGAGCCCAACCCCCGCACGGTCGATGCGCTCAATCGGCTGATCGTCCCCGCGGGCGTGTTCGTGAAGATCAAGGCCTGATTGCTGAAACCCCACACCAATAGGCGTGGGGTTTGTTGTTGATTGACCGTCCGCTTCCTCTGCCCTTTGCGGCACGAAGCACTGGCTCCCCGGAGTTTCCATGCTTCTGCTCGGCAAAAAACTCGGCATGACCCGCATCTTCAACGAGGAGGGCGTCAGCCTTCCCGTGACGGTGCTGGAGGTCGGCCCGTGCATCGTCACGCAGGTTCGCACCGCGGACAAGGACGGCTATTCGGCCGTGCAGGTCGGCTGGGGCGATGCCAAGCCGCGCCGCTCGACGATGGCCGTGATCGGTCACGACTCCAAGGCTGGCTCGGGACCCAAGAAGTTTCACCGTGAGTTTCTGGTCGCGGCCGACAAGGCCGCGGAGTACACCCTCGGGCAGGAACTGAACGTCTCCGCCCTCGAGGGCTCCCGCTACGTCGATGTCACGGCCACGAGCAAGGGCAAGGGGTTCCAGGGCGCGATGAAGCGTCACAACTTCAAGGGCCTGTGCGCCAGCCACGGCACCGAGCGAAAGCATCGTTCGCCCGGCTCGATCGCGAGTTACGCGACGAACCGCGGCTTCTCGGGCAAACTGAAGAAGGGCAAGAAGATGCCCGGCCACATGGGTGCCGAGCGTGTGACCATCCGCTCGCTGGATGTGATCAAACTGGATACCGCCCAGAACCTCGTGCTCGTCAAGGGTCCTGTCCCTGGCGCGAACGAGGGGTTCGTGATGGTGCGGCCCGCCAGCCGGGTGAACCGTTCCAAAGCGAAGAAGATTGCGGATGCAGCGAAGAAGTGACCCTTGATCACGGCCGGGAGCCGCGATGAGGGATGAAGAATACCGCCGTCGGTTGCGAGGAATCGCGGCCGCCGGGCCCGAAGGGTCCACGGGGAAACCGCCGGGCGAGAACAAGAGGTTGATCCGGCAATGGGCTTGTCGCCCGCTGCCGGACCGGACAGCCGAGTCGATTCCGTGCCTCCCCCAATCAGTAACGGGCGGGAGAGCCGGATAGGCGAAGGATTGAACGGGACGCGGCGTGTGCCACGGCCCATCACGAGGCGTCAGACGAGAGGCGACAGATGGATGTCCCCGTCATCAACATGCAGGGCGTCGAGGTGGGCAAGTTGTCCATCGATGCCGCGAAACTCGGCGGCGAGATCAACCCCGCGTTGATCAAGCAGGCTTATGTGATGTACCACGCCAACCAGCGCGTGGGCACATCGCGTACGAAGAACCGGCACGCCGTCTCGGGATCGACCAAGAAAATCTATAACCAGAAGGGCACCGGGCGAGCCCGCCACGGTGACAAGAAGGTCCCGCAGTTCCGCGGCGGCGGCCACGCGCACCACAAGCAGCGCGACCACGACGACTACCGCAAGGACATGCCCAAGAAGATGCGCCGCAAGGCGAATCTCAACGCGCTCCTGGCCAAACTGGTTGACAACGAGGTCCGCATCGTCGACTCGCTGAAGATGAGCGCCCCCAAGACCCGCGAGTTCGCGGCGTTCCTCGACGCCATCAAGGTCGATCGGTCCACGCTGGTCGCCGTCGGCGCCGACAACGATGCCGTGCGTCGCTCGGGCCGGAACCTTGAGACAGTGACGCTCTGCCAGCCGTCGCAACTCAACTGCTTCGACCTGCTGAACCACCGCTTCCTGGTCATCACCAAGGCCGACCTGGAGGCCTACCTCTCGGGTCCGCAGTCCCAGACGACCAAGGTTGCCAAGACGAATCCGCTAGGCCGCAGCAAGAAGGAGGCCGCGTGATGAAGTCGATCGATGTCATCAAGCGCCCGCTCATCACCGAGAAGGGCACCTGGGGGATGAACGAGCAGAACCGCTACGGGTTCATCGTCAATCCCAAGGCCACGAAGGTGGATATCAAGCGCGCGGTCGAGGACCTCTACAACGTGAAGGTTGAGGCCGTCAACACGCAGACCCGCAAGGGCGAGCACCGGCGGGCCAAGTACGGCATGCGCCAGGAATCGAAGGTCAAACTCGCAACGGTGCGCCTGGCCGAGGGCGGCACGATCGAACTGTTCTGATCCGGCGGGCGGGCCTTCCCCCGGCCCCGCCACCCCCGGCTCTTTGATGAGGTTTCCCGATGTCGATCAGAATCTACAAGCCCACCAGCGCCGGTCGCCGCAACGCGTCGATCAGCGGGTTCGAGGACATCACCAAGGACTCGCCCGAGCGCTCGCTCATGCGGCCCTTGAAGAACACCTCCGGACGGAACCACAGCGGCAAGATTACCGTGCGCGGTCGCGGCGGCGGCGCGAAGCGGATGTACCGCGTCATCGACTTCCGGCGCGCCGATCGCGACGGCATCGAGGCGATCGTCATCGGCATCGAGTATGACCCCAACCGTTCGGCCCGCATCGCGCTCCTCGAGTACACCGATGGCGTCAAGCGGTACATCATCGCGCCCCTCGGCCTGACCGACGGTGAGAAGATCATGTCCCGCGGCGACGGCCCCGCGGAGCCCAAGGCGGGCAACTGCATGCGGCTGCGCGACATCCCCACCAGCATGGACATCCACTGCGTGGAACTCAAGCCGGGCGAGGGCGCGAAACTCTGCCGCTCCGCCGGTCGCGCCGCCAAGTTGATGAACAAGGAAGGCCATTACGCGACGATCATGCTGCCCTCCGGCGAGATGCGCAAGGTGCATATCGACTGCCGCGCGACTATCGGCGTTGTCGGCAACTCCGACCATCAGAATCGCCGGCTGGGCAAGGCCGGTCTGTCGCGCCACCTGGGCATCCGGCCCAAGACCCGCGGCGTCGCCAAGAGCCACAACGCGCATCCGCTGGGCGGGGGCTCGGGCCGCTCCAAGGGCAACCGTCCGCCGGTCGGGCCCACGGGCACGCTGGCCAAGGGCGGCGGCACCCGCGACCGCAAGAAGGCATCGACGAAGTTGATCATCCGCCGGCGGGTGAGCAAGCGCTTCGGCCAGAAGAAGTAATCCCTCTCTCTGATTTCTTTTCCCCGACCCGAGCAGACGAGCCAACGGAAGCAAGATCATGGGACGCAGCCTCAAGAAGGGACCGTATGTTGATGAGCGCCTCTACAACCGTGTGGAGCGACTGAATCAGCAGAACAAGCGCGAGGCGATGAAGACGTGGGCCCGCGCCTGCACGATCGTCCCCGAGTTCGTCGGCCACACGTTCAAGGTCCACAACGGCCGCCAGTTCCACGACGTGTTCGTGACCGAGGACATGGTCGGGCACAAACTCGGCGAGTTCAGCCTCACGCGGACCTTCCGCGGGCACACGAACAAGAAGGAAGGCATGGAGGCCGGCAACACCGCGGGCGGCGGCAAGAAGTAAGAACCCGGTCGCGTGAAGAGCGGACCGACCAGCACCGAGCAGCAAGGAAACAGGCCGTGAAGATCAATCCCGACAAACTGAAGATCCGGGCCGCACAGGCCGGCGTGAGCGTTGAGGCGCTCGCCCGCGCTGTCGAGCGCACGGGCCTGATGAAGGGCCGGGCGTCCTCCGCCATCCAGAACTGGATGCGCGGGAGCGACCACCCCCGCTGCAAGGCCGAGGATGTTCGCGCCATGGCCCAGGCCCTGGGCTGCGAGGCCAAGGACATCGTCCGCTTCACCACCGTCTTCCGTTACCACCGCGGCAGCCCCCGCAAAGCGGCACTGCTGGTGGACCTGATCCGCGGCAAGCAGTTCGACCAGGCCATGAACCTCCTGACCTTCACCACCAAGCGCGCGGCGGTGGACGTCAAGCAGGCTCTGATGGCCGCGTACTCGGAGGCCGAGCAGGCCGGCGCCGATGCCGCCTCGCTCGTCGTCACGCACAGCGCCGTGTCCAACGGCCCGGTGATGAAGCGCTTCCAACCGAAGGACCGCGGCCGCGCACACCCGATTCTCAAGCGCATGACCCACATCACCGTGGGCGTGGAGGAACGCTGAACCTATGGGCCAGAAGACGCATCCATTCGGGTTCCGGGTCGGCATCACCGAGGCTCACAAGAGCCGCTGGTACGCCCCCAAGGCCCTGTACGGCGAGTTGCTCATCGAAGATGAGAAACTCCGTCGCTTCCTCGACAAGCGGTTCAACCGCCAGCCCCCGCACGCAGCGGTGAGCGATATCCATATCGAGCGCACCCGCGAGGAACTCAAGGTCATCGTCAAGACCGCCCGCCCGGGCCTGGTGATCGGGCCCAAGGGCGCGGAGGTCGATCGCCTGACCGAGGAACTCCAGTTGATGACCGGTCGCAAGGTTTCGATCTCGATCATCGAGATCAAGAACCCCGACCTGGACGCCAAACTGGTGGGCGAGAGCGTGGCGGAGCAACTCCGCAAGCGGGGCAGTTTCCGGCGCATCGTCAAGATGCGTGCCGAGGCCGCGATGCAGGCCGGCGCACAGGGCGTGAAGATCCAGATCTCCGGACGCCTCGGTGGCGCCGAGATGAGCCGCGTCCTGGCGGTGAAGTTGGGCTCGCTCCCGCTGAGCACGCTCCAGGCGAACATCGACTACGCGCAGTCCGAGGCGTTCACCACCTACGGAGCGATCGGCGTGAAGTGCTGGATCTACAAGGGCATGTATGTGCAGGGCGCGGTCGATGAGACCGAGTCCAAGGCGGCGGGCGGTCGGGCGCGTGCCCGCGGCCGACGTTGAGTTTGGCGGATGGTTTGAATGGACTCATGGTTTCTCTTGCAGCAGACGGAGTGTGACTCATGGCGTTGATGCCAAAGCGAACCAAGTTCCGCAAGGAGATGCGGCGTGTCCGGCCGCGCAAGGCGACCAAGGGCAACTACGTCGCCTTCGGGGAGTTCGGCCTGCAGTCCGTCGAGGGCGCGTGGGTTCCGGCCCGGACGATCGAGGCCGGTCGCGTCGCGGCGCAGCACTTCCTCAAGCGCGAGGGCAAGTTGTTCATCCGCGTATTCCCGGACAAGCCCATCAGCAAGAAGCCGCTGGAGACTCGAATGGGCACGGGCAAGGCTGATGTGGATTACTGGGCCGCGCGGGTCAAGCCCGGCACCATGCTCTTTGAGATCGCGGGCGTCCCCGAGGCACTGGCCAAGAAGGCCCTCGTGCGGGTCGCGATGAAGATGCCGGTGAAGTGCAGGTTCGTGGGGCGCCGCCTGTCGGTGTGATACCGGATGCTGCGAAGGGCTTGGTTGGTTGTGATTCGAGCGGATGGCTGGAACAAGAACTGAAGGGTCGAACGATGACCGGGACCGAAGTGAGAAAGTTGTCCGACGAGGAGATCGGGATCGAGGTCAAGCGGCTGCGCTCGCAGTTGCACACGATCCGCTCGCAGTTCGTGACCGAGAAGGTCGAGGACTCCTCAACCTACGGCAAGACCAAGAGGGACATCGCCCGGGTTCTCACGGAGCGCCACGCCCGCCGGACACGCAAGGCCTGATCGACATATTGAATCACGCAAGGAACGGATAAGCCGCCATGGCCAAGACGACGACAAGCAAAGTAGAAACCACCGCCGGCCCGAGCGCGGACACCGAACCCCGCGGCACGAAGGTGGGCGTGGTGGAGTCCGACAAGCGCGCAAAGACCCGCAAGGTGGTGGTGCAGTTCAAGGAGCGGCACGCCAAGTACGGCAAGTACATGGCCAAGCGCACCGTCCTGCATGTGCATGACGAGAACAACGAGTCGAGCCTGGGCGACACGGTCGAGGTCGCGCAGTGCCGACCCATCAGCAAAACCAAGCGCTGGCGCCTGGTGCGGGTCGTTGAGAAGAGCCGCCGCGTCGAGTTGATCAAGGACTGAACTGATTTGTGACTGAGTTGGACCCGCGATATCCGGCTTGCCGGTTCGCGGAGAGGTACACGAAGATGCTGCAGCAGGAAACACGGTGCGAAGTCGCGGACAACAGCGGGGCGAAGATCGCCTACGTCATCCGCGTGTACGGCGGCTCGACGCATAGCGGGAGTTTCACCCGGCGCATCGCCCACATCGGCGACCGGGTGCTGGTCTCGATCAAGAAGGCCCTCCCCGGCGCGGAGGTCAAGGCCGGCGACAAGTCCAAGGCCGTCGTGGTCCGCACGACCAAGCCCACAAGGCGTGCTGACGGCTCGTACGTCAAGTTCGATACCAACGCTGTGGTGCTCATCGGCGATGACGGCAACCCCAAGGGCACGCGCATCTTCGGGCCGGTTGCCCGCGAACTCCGCGAGAAGAACTTCATGAAGATCGTGTCCCTCGCACCGGAGGTTGTCTGACCATGGCCCGCCACGTCCGAACCGGCGACAACGTGATCGTGAACAGCGGCTCCCACAAGGGCAAGGTCGGCACGATCATGCGCATCATCACCAAAGAGGATCGAGTGATCGTCAAGGGGATCAACCTCAGGACCAAGCACCTCAAGCCCACGCGCCTGAATCCCCAGGGCGGCATCGTCACGCGCGAGGCGTCGATCCACATCTCCAATGTCAGCCCCGTCATCGATGGCAAGCCCTCGCGCGTCCGCTTCCTGACCAGGCCTGATGGCAGCAAGGTCCGCGTCGCGGCCCGCGGCGGGATGGAACTCGCCGTTCTCCGCAGCGCCGATGCAAAGAAGAAGCACGCCGCCAAGCCCACCAAGCCCACCAAGCCCACCAAGCCCACCAAGTCGGCCAAGCCCGTCAAAGCCGTCACCAAGCCGGCCAAGCCCGCCAGCAAGCCCGCC
>CAYMWG010000159.1:0-6876 GCA_964393765.1 uncultured Phycisphaeraceae bacterium | reverse complement strand
GTTGTCCTTGTCGCGCAAGACCACGGTGTCAATATAGCTGCTCCCCCCGTGCCCCGCCACACCCGCGTTGTGATAGAGGAAGCACACCGACCCACCCTCCGCGCATCAATGGCACAAGGCCCCCAGCATCCTTGCCGGGGGCCTGTGTCTTCTCTCGCACTGTCCATCCGCGAGCGCATCACCAGCCGCGCGTCCGTGCTTGCGCGGCGGGCACCGCCCGCACAATCATCAACCCGCGAGCATCGCCGATACCGCCTCGATCTGCTCGGGCAGTCTCGCCGCGATCGTGTCCATCGCCTCCGCGCTGATCCGCAGGTCCGACAGCACCTCCGGCGGCACCACCGTTTCCATCACGTCCAGCCGGAAGCCGCCGGCCAGGTTGCCCGCGAGCCGGTCCGCCGCGGCGACGATCGACACCAGCGTGCGCGAATCGCCCGGCAGGTCCTGTGTCCGGTGGTGGAAGCCCGTGACCATCGCGAAGGAGCGCGGGAACTTCCATTTCTCGCACAGTCCCTGGCCGAACTCCTGGTGGTTTGCGCCGAAGATCTGCTCCTCGGCCTCGAGCATCGAGCACGCGGGCGCGTCGTGCCCGCCCTCGGGCATCACCCTGCCGATCACCTCGATGAACTTCTGCCGGTCGTACTGGATCTCGACGATCATCCCGATGTCGTGGATCAGGCCCGCGAGGAACGCCTCGTCCGACAGGCCGACCTTGAGATGGTCGGCGATCATCTTGCTGGCGGAGGCCGTGGCCACCGAGTGCGTCCACAGGTTCTTGGCGGAGAACTCGGGCGTGAGCGACCCGCCGCGGAACAACTTGGCGAGGCTCGCGGCGATCGCGATGTTCTTCACCGCGTTCAGCCCGAGCAGCACGATGGCCCGGTTAATGGAGCCGATCTGGCCCGGCAGGCCGTAGAACGCGGAGTTGACGACCTTCAGGATGCGCGAGCACAGCGCGGGGTCGTTGGCGATGACCTTGTGCAGGTCCTGGGCGGTTGAGTTGGGGCTCTCGACCAGTTCGATGATCTTGAGGGTGATCTCCGGGAGCGTGGCGATGTGGCTGATCTCGCGGATCGCCGCGGCGACTGCCTGTTCTTTGGTCATCGGCTGCGTGGTCATGGCCTCTCCCGGATAGATCGTGCGACAAATGGTGCGATCGTCTCGGAGTATCGGTCCTGTCGCGCTGTCACTTTGGTGAACCTGTGGCGCGGGCGCGGGCAAAGTGGCGCAGCGCGCCGGGTTGACTCGCCCGGGCGCAAGCGGATCGCCCGGCTCGTGGCCTTCTTCATATGGATTGCTCCCGGGATACCCCGGGCGGCCCCGATGCCGAGTGAACCGCGCAAAGAAGTCCGGGTCCGAGAACCACCGCCCCCCCTCCCCGAACGCATGAAGCAGAGTGCCGCACAATCTCAGAGGCCGCCGCCCGACGAGCACGCTGGAAGGCCGCGTGTCGCGCCCATGCGACGAATCGGCGTGCTGCTGCTGGTTGCCGTGTGGTCGATGCTGGCGTTCTCACCGGCGTTCGCTCGCGCGCAGACGGTGTTTGAGCGCGAGGTTCTCTACACCCGCGCTGCGCCGACGGGCACGCTGCGCGCTGTGACACTCACCTACTCGCGCTCGCCCGCCCCCACCCTCATGCTCGGCCCGCCATCGGATATCGCCCCGCCCGGGGGATGGGCGGGTGGGGGTGCGGATGGTCTGTGCATCGCGCCCGATGGCGATGCCGTCGTCGCTGGCGGCGCGCTGTCGCCCGGCGCGATCCACAAGGTACGCCTCAACTCGGGTGTCGCCATCACCGTGTCGCCCGGTGCCGGGTCGCTCACCGCAACCCAAGTGGCGATCGACCCGGTGGTCGCCGATCGCGTATGGGCGGTATGCACCAGCGCGGGGGGGACGGGAGCGGGACGCATCGCGCGCGTCCCACTCTCCCCATTTGCGCAAGGGGTCGCGTTCACAATCTCAGGCCCCGATACCGCCATCGCCCAACTGTGCTTCGCGCACGGAAGGGCGTACTACGTTTCAACCGGCGCTGCGCCGGGCTCGGGCACGCTCGGCATCATCGACATGAACACCTTTGCGACGACGCGGCTGCTGACCGGCCTTGAGTTCCCCCGCGCCATCACCTTCGACCCCTTCACCGGCCACCTGGTTGTCCTTGGCGGCGCAAGCATCCTGCAGATCGATGCACGTCCGGGCATCCCGCCGACCATCGTCTCAGGCGTGGACCTCTCGGCGCTCGTTCCCGGCGTCGACCTGCGTTCGGGCACTGTTGACGGGCGCGGTCACGCGATCGCGCTCAGCGCGACCGGCCACATCGTGCTACTCGACTATGCCGCGACCATGCAGGTCGGCCACAGCGCGAACCCCCGCCTCGCGGCGGCTCTTGAGGCGGCCGGCACGCTCGCCTCCATCGTCCCGCTCGTGGGGCCGGGCAGCCTGCGCGAGTCGGACTGCCTGTGGGACAACGGCGCATTTGACGAGCGCGATGGACTTCCGTCGCACAACTCATCGTGGATCGGCGACACCCGTACCGCTGACGATTTCTATCTCTACCGCGGTATTCACCGCATCGACTCCATCAGCGCGACCATGTTCTCAGACTCGCTCTTCCTCAACGCTCTGATCGAGGTGTACGACGACTGCGACGGTCGGCCCGGCACACTCCTGCACTCATTCACCTCGGCAGTCGGCGATACGGGCACGCTCTTCCAGGGACTGCGAGTTCTCACGCTCGAAGCGGCCACGCCGGGCCTGTGGCTCCGCGGCGGCCGCTCCTACTGGGTTAGCGCGGTGGGCATCGGCAGCCTCGACGGCTCCGACAACTGGTACTGGGGCACCAGCGGAGCACCGCCCCCCACTCCTCCGCCACCGCCCGGCGTCTCCAACTCCATCCGCGGCAAGCCCGCCGTCTTCCGCGCGCCCTCGCAGGGCGTTCCGGATTGGACGACCTCCGCCGAGGCCGGGTGCGGATGCACGGACTTTGCCTTCACCATCCGCGGCGAGTCCTGCAAGATTCTCCACGACAACGGACCGCCGCAGCCCCAAAGCGATCCCGCACTTACCGGTGTTCCCTCCCTCATCTCAACGACAAGTTCCGACTCTCGCGCTGCCGACAACTTCCGCGTCCCACCGTGCGCCGACGAAGGCGGCGATCGCATCTGCTTCATCGAGGCAACGGTCTACACCAACTGCTCGCCGGTTCGCGGCGTGGTCGAAGTCCTGCGCAACGACTGCTCCCTGCCCGCGGGGACACCGCTGTTCGCAAGCCCGTTCTCCAAGGTCATCGACCTCGGCTACAACGTCAGCATCGCCGGTGCCTCGCTCCGCGCCTACACGGTGCAGGTCCACGACCCTGGGTGGTTCCTGCCCGATGGTCGCAACTACTGGCTCTCGGTTGCTGTGCAGGGCAGCGGCGGCTTCAACCAGCGGGCGCTCTTCGCGGCCAATGCAGCATCCTGCGACATCCCCGTGTGCGCCCTCCGGATCTCACAAAGCGCATTCCGCGCCAGTGCTTCCCTGAACTGGGGGCCGGTTGAGAACATGCTTCAGATTCCGCGTGATCTGTCGTTCCTGGTGGCGATTCACGAGCCCTCATCAGGGACCACTGAAACCGGCGATCCCGTACCCGGCGAACAGTGCTTGGGCGATGCCGAAGGTGACGGAGATGTGGATGTCTCAGACATCTTCCGGTTCCTGAGTGAGTGGTTCGGCGGATGCCCCTGATCCCAAGTTGACGGCCACCTGCTTTATAGACAACCCCCCAGATGTGGCTAATGTCTTTTGAATAAATATCCCTTGTTTTTGGGATAGTTATCCTATTTTGGAACCACAATTGGCGATTGACCTCCGATAAAACCACTCAGAAAGTAGCCAGATTAGGTGATTATATATAAGCCTATTGATGGGTAGTTGTGAATGCGACTGTACCACGAAGACAGAAGATCCAAATGATCTTATTTTCTTGCGAAATTTTACGCAAAATCCCCCATTCGGGGAATAGCGTCGCATCCCCTGTTCCTGCTATGTTGCTGCTCTCCTCGAATGAAGCCGAGGGCTTTTGGTTCGGTCTCTGAGCGCGGCTGCCCGGAGCGCGGTTTTTAGAGCGTGATTTTTGTAGGGAGCAGAACACCATGCCATCCATGCAGTACGTTCTTGTCGCCGCGCTCGCTTGTGCAGCCACGGGTGGGCTCCGCGCTTCCGTGCCCGGGCCAGCGGCTGAGCAACCGCCGACACAGCGGCTGTTCGATTCACAAGTGGTTCCACTCCCCGGATGGAGCGTGGGCGGTGGCGTGGGCGGGCGGTCGACGGGGCTGGTGCGCCAGGTCGATGTCAGCGTGATCAACAGCATCACGACCGTGAACAACACCGATGGGTCCGCACCCACGAACACGGTGCTCGAACTCCTGTTCCCGCCGGGCACTCAGATTCAGGGCTATGGCTACGACGCGGCGTTCAACTACTTTGGAACCCCGGCCAATCCCGACATCGGGTTCCGCCTCTTCAACTCCGACAACGCCTCCATTACGGCCGCGATCGATGTGACCTCGAACAATGCGATGCTGGACCTCGCGCCCGCTCCGGTCGCGGAGGCGAACTGGATCACCCTGCCCGATGGCCGCCTGGGCATCGAGTTCTTCGAGGCGGTCGACGACCGCCTCGTGCCCGGCCCGTCAGAGCCCGACGGCACATGGACCTCCGGCAACATCTCCATCCTGTACTCCGATGACTCCGCGGGCTGCTGCATCTGGGACAACGGCGACTTCGACAATCGGGGCGGCACCGTTTCCCAGGTTGCGCCGCTGCGCCCGCCCCCGCCCGGCCTGCACCACGTCACGGCGGACGACTTTTATCTCGAGCCCAACTTCGCGCACATGATCGAGTGGATGGAGGCGGTCTTCATCGTCTCAAATCCGCTGAGCGCGTACAACTTTGATGCGCCGCTCGGACGCCTTGAGATTTTCACCGACTGCAACGGTGCGCCCGGCGAGGAGATCGCGGAGTTTCCGATCTTTCTGCCGCGAGATGGTTTTCTGGGCGAGATCACCACGGGCGTGCCGGGCGATGTCTGGCGGGTGGTGGCCGAAACGCCGGGCCTGTGCCTCATCGGCGGCAAGCCGTACTGGGCATCTTTCGTGATGTTCGGAGATCAGTCGCAGGGCGGGACGGATGTCTGGTACTGGGGGACAACGGGCTCGCCGAGCATGGTGCCCCCCTATGACCCGCCGCTGTTTGTGAAGGGAGCCCTGCCGCACTTCCAGGACTCCGAGGGGGCGGAGTGGGAGCGGCTCAGTTGTTCGGGACCGGGCGCCTGCATCGGCTGCTCGGACCTGAACTTCTGCGTGCAGGGAGAGCGGTGCAAGATCGTCCTCGATGCCAGCACGTTCAAGGCTCCGCCCCAACCGGCCGGGCTGGTCATCGCGCAGTACGGGGCGCGGTCGGTCGATCTCACCAGCACTCTCAACCAGGCTCGCGCGGCCGATGATGTCACGATCAGCCCGTGCGAGACCGACCCCGTTGTGCCCTGCCTCATCGAGGCGTATATCTGGACCAACTGCACCCCGGCGGCGGCACGCCTTGAGATCTATGAAACCGCCTGCCTCGAAGACCCCGAGCGCGTCCAGCCAGCGGATGAACCGCTGGACTTCGACATCGTTGCGGGTCCCGATGACGCAGAGTTCCTCGGCCTGACGATCGATGCGCCCATCGGCCCCGACTTCCGGTTGTTCCGCTTCAAGTTCACGGAGTTTGATGGGTTCACGTTCGAGAGCGGCAAGACGTACTGGATCGCGGCGGCGGGGATCGGGAGCCCCGGCCCGAACAACGACGCGTACTTCGCGTTCGCCGCGCCAAGGTGCCCGGAGGATGAGTGCTACCGCCTGGGCAACGAGGGCTTTGCGATGAGCGATTTCCCGAGCTCGACGTACCCGGACTGGACGCCCACCTCGGAGGTCCCGGGCCTGCTGGAGGCCAACGACTTTGCGATGCTCATCGCCGTGCGCAACGGCGGGGACATGTTCACGAACGGCGCGGTTCCTGTCTGCATCGCCGACTTTGACGGTTCGGGTCAGGTCGGCGTGGCGGATATATTCAGTTTCCTCTCGGAGTGGTTCTCCGGCTGTCCATGACCCAAACCGGCGGACGGAATCGGCCATTCTGAGAACCTTCGGGCCCCCGGGTTTGCCACGTTCCCGGGGGCCTTTTTTGCGCGCACTCGCACGCACCCTCTCCCCCCGTTTCGGAACAATCCGCACTTTTTTCGTTCCGTTTCCTCACGCGGAGCCATCGAGCCACGACTAGACGAGGTGGCGATCGGTCTTCGACGCTTGTCGTGTCGGCAACCGATCGTCGGCTTCCCCCGAAAGGAGTTGCAGATGGAACATCGTCAAGCCGGCTGTACAGTCAATGGGCCTCCGGGCCTCCGGGCCTCCGGGCCTTTGGGGCTTTGGGGCTTTGGCATCGCCGCCGCGGCGGTGATGCTGGGGGCGAGCATCGCCCCGGCTCAGTCCAGCGTGTACTACGGCACGATCGACGCGGCGGACAAGGCCCAGTTGGCCCAGTGGGCAACGCACTACTGGGCACGCGTTGATGCGGGAACCCTCGTGACGCCCGGCACATTCACATTCACCAAGGCCGCGATGAACGACCCGCTGTTTCTCCCCGTGCGGGGCGCGAGACGGACGCTCGAAACGCTCGGCGTGATGGGCGCGCAGGCGTGCGACGGCCTCATCGAGATTCAGCCCGGCCTGGGTGATGTCGCGGTGAGCGCTGCGCTGCGCGAGGCGATGACGCAGTGGAAGTTCAGGACCGATGCGGTCAGCAACCCGGCGGGCACGCAGGCGCACTTCAACCTCATCAACGCGGCACCCAACACCTCGA
>CAYMWG010000158.1:0-6878 GCA_964393765.1 uncultured Phycisphaeraceae bacterium | reverse complement strand
GGATGGGCATGGGTGGGATGCAGCAGGCCTTCGAGCCGCCGGTGAACTCGCGCGACCTCGACAAGTACGCTCTCATCCTCTCCCTCGACAAGGAGCAGACCGAGGCGCTCACCGCACTGCTTGAAGCGAACCAGCAGGAGTTCAACGACGCCGCGAAAACGGCGCGCGAGCAGATAGAGAATCTGCGCGAGGAGGCACGCGAGGCCCGCGACCCCGAGGCGTGGCGCGCGATGGGCACGCAGATGGAGACCTTCCGTAAGGCCCGCCAGAAGATGGAGGACAGTTTCTTCGCCGACTTCAAGGCCGTGCTGACAGAGGAGCAGGCCCAGAAGTTCCCCAGGATCGAGCGGCAGCGGCGGCGCGAGCAGACCATCGGACGTGGCCTGATGAGCGGTGAGCGCGTCGATCTCATCCGCTCGGTCGAGGACCTGAAACTCACGCCCGATCAGGTCGCGGCCCTCCAGCCGACGATCGACCTGTACGAGGCGGACCTGGACCGCGAACTCATCACGCGCAACGCGGTCTACGAGGAGAGCCAGACCAAGATCCGCGAGATGTTCGAGGCCGGCAACATGGACGACATGCAGAAGGTGCTCGAGAAGGGGCGCGAGGCCTCCAAGCGCGTTCGCGATGTCAATCGCCGCTACGCCCGTCAACTTGAGACAATGATTCCAGACGACGCGCAGGCGAAGTTCACCGATGAGATTCGTCGTGAAAGTTTCCCGACGGTCTACCGGACCACGCAGGCCACCCGGGCCATCGACGCCGCGAAGGCGTTCGCCGACCTTGAAGAAACCCAGAAGGCCGCGCTCGACGCCATCGGCGAGAACTACACGCGCGAACTTGGCACGCTGAACAAGCAACTTGAAGCCGCGACTCTGGAACGAGAGGAAAGCCTCACTGCTCAGGATCTGATGTCTCGCGGGATGGGCGGCGGCTTCGGGGGGGGCGAGGACGGCCCGGTGGGCGAACTCCGGCAGAAGCGGCGCGACCTCGACAGCACCACCATGGACAAACTCCGCGCCCTGCTCACGCCCGAGCAGATCGAAAATCTCCCCAAGCGTGAGGATCGCGGCGGTCCGGGAGGTGCAGGCGAGATTGGCGGCGACGGGAATCGGCGTCAGCGCCCCCGCCAGCGACCCGCGGGTGGCGGCGATGAGGCCACCCCACCGCCCGACTCGCGCACCTGAACGTTTTCAGGAGGCAAATCGCACGCCGGCTTGCCCCCCCAAACGCCAGCGCGTGACGGGCAGCCTGGCCCCGCGCATCTGGTAGTTGAGCACAGGCCGGGAATCTCCAGCCTCGCGAACGCACGCTCCCGGACTGCGCGGAGATGACTTTGGCCTGCATCGCCGCGCGAAGGATGACCCCCCGGGCGGAATGATGCTGCGGATGGAGGGCTAAAAACCCCTGTCACGCCGATAAAGGATGGACGCCCGGGCCCGCATGTTCGGGCCGGGCTTGGAGCATGGATGACCACGGCCCAGACACGACCTCTTACCCCGCCCTCGCCCTACGCCGCCGCGCTCTCCGGAAGCGGCGCGGAAGCATCATCCTCAATCGCCGGCCCGAGCGGCGGGGCGATGCTGACGCAGACTCCCAAGGTCGATCCCGCTGCCGCGGCATCTATCACGGCCGATCAGGCCATTCGGCTTCGGGCTGTCCCCTTCACGTTCGAGGAGGACACGCTGCTGGTGGCGATGGCGGACCCGACGGACCTGGAAGGCGCGGACCAGGTGTCGATCCTCGCTGGTGCTCCCGTGCGCCGGATCGGGGTTTCGCAGTCGGTCTTTGACGAACTCCTTCGCGAAGCCTTCGGTGCCACGGCGGCGCAGATGGCGAACCGCTTGGGGGGCGGCGCAGGGGGCGCAGAGGACGACCTTTCGACCAATCTCCAGGCGGTCGATGCCGACGATGTGCAGCGGATGGCCCAGCAGCCGACGCTCATCAACCTCGTGAACCTGATCATTCTTGAAGCCATCCGCGAGCGCGCCAGCGACATCCACGTCGAGCCCTTCGA
Organism: uncultured Phycisphaeraceae bacterium; assembly: GCA_964393765.1. Taxonomy (GTDB): domain Bacteria; phylum Planctomycetota; class Phycisphaerae; order Phycisphaerales; family UBA1924; genus JAHBXL01. The sequence goes on along the minus strand of CAYMWG010000158.1, from coordinate 4,858 downwards.
GCGGGCGTTAACGGTCAAGTACAGAATCGACGGGATGCTCCGGACGCAGAACTCCCCACCCAAGCACCTCCAGCCGGCGATCACCAGCCGCGTGAAGATCATGGCGGGGATGAACATCGCCGAGCGCTACGTCCCCCAGGACGGGCACATCACGCTCCGGTTCGAGGGCCGCAAGGTTGATATCCGCGTCTCGACGGTGCCCACGATCTACGGCGAGAGCGTCGTGATGCGCATCCTCGACAAGGAAGCGATCACGCTCGACCTGACGACGCTGGGTGTCCGCCAATCCGACCGCGACTCGATCGACCGGTGGCTCGACCTGCCCCACGGCATGATCCTGGTGACCGGCCCGACCGGCTCGGGCAAGACGACCACGCTGTACGCCGCGCTCACCAAACTGTACGACCCGTCGCTGAAGATCATCACCATCGAGGACCCTGTCGAGTACGAACTCGCGGGCGTGAACCAGATCCCCGTCAATCCGGAGCGTGGGTTGACGTTCGTCACTGGCCTGCGCTCCATCCTCCGGCAGGACCCCGACGTCATCATGGTCGGCGAGGTCCGCGACAACGCGACGGCGGACATCGCCGTGCGCGCAGCGCTCACGGGCCACCTGGTCTTCTCGACGCTGCACACCAACGACGCGGTCTCCGCCGTGGGCCGCCTGCTGGATATGGATGTCGAGCCGTTCCTGGTCGCCAGCGTGCTCGAGGGCATCGTCGCGCAGCGCCTTGGCCGCCGCCTCTGCACATCGTGCCGGCAGCGGACGCCGCTCACCGAGGCTGTCCGCCACCGTCTGAGTGCGCGCGAACTCGCGCAGTTCGATCGCGCCCAAGGTTGGATCGGTGCGGGCTGCGAGCAGTGCGAGAACTCCGGGTACCGCGGGCGCGTCGGCTTCTACGAAATCCTCAATGTCGGACCCGGCCTCAGGGCGGCGATCACCGATGGCCGGACCAGCCGGCACGAACTCCTCGCCGTCGCCGGCGCTGACCACGTCTCCATGCGCATGGACGGCGTTATCAAGGCCGCGGCCGGCGAGTCCACGATGAACGAGGTCCTCCGGGCCACTCAGGACTCTGACGAGCCTGTCGTATCCGGCGCGCTGTAGGGATCCGCCCATCGGTTTGTGATTCTTTGTATCTCCGCTTCTTGATTCCTTCTTCCCTTCTTCCCTCTGTCCCTTTGTGCCTCTGTCCCTTCCTCTATGCCTTCCTTCTCCTACCAACCCCTCGGCGGCGGAATCGCGGCGGTGATCGATGCGCCCGATCGCGCTGCGGCCGTGCGAACTCTCCGCGGCCAGGGCATCACGCCCAGCCGCGTCGAGCCGCTCTCGGGCAGCGCTGCGCGCGAGGGGGGGCCGGGGGGGCTGACCGTCAATGCGGACGCTGGGACACGAGGACTTGCGCGGGTTCACCATGCCCACAGCGCGCTCTCCGCATCAGACATGGCATCGTTCATGCGCGAACTCGCGACCGCTGTGCAGGCGGGCCTCCCGCTTGTGCTCGCGCTCCGCACGATCCTCCGCCAGAGCCGTGCTGCGAAGCGCAAGGCGATGCTCAACCACCTGATCCACGAGGTCGAGCATGGGCACTCGCTGGCGCAGGCCGCGCAGAGTTGGGGTAGTCCCTTCGGCGAGATGGTCGTCAGTCTGATCCGCGCGGGGGAACTGTCGGGCAAACTCGGCGAGGTACTCGACCAGTCCGCGGCACTGCTGGAACGGGAACTCAAACTCCGCCGCACGCTGTCCGAGGGCCTGATCTATCCGGCGTTCCTGGCGATCCTCATCGGCGGAGCGATCATCGTGATCTCGACAGTGATCGTGCCGCGGATCCTGAAGCAGTTCACCGGGCAGATCGGCGCGTCGCAACTGCCCCTGCCAACGCGCATGGTCATGGGCCTGACGGAGTTTGTGCAGAACTGGTGGTGGCTGGTGCTGGGGCTGAGCATCGGCGCGGTCCTGCTGGTATCGAACTTCTATCGCCAGCCCGCGGGGCGGCTCGCGGTGGACAAGGCCCTGCTGGGCGTGCCCGCGCTGGGCAAGGTTCTGCGCGATGTCGCCGTCGCCCGGTTCACGCGTGTGCTGGCGACGCTGGTCGGCGCGGGCCTGCCCGCGCTCACCTCGCTGCGCATCACCAAGGGTGCCCTCGGCAACAAGGCGATGGAGCAGGCCATCGAGGATGTGTGCGACCAGGTCTCCGCCGGCAAGACCATCGCCGAGCCGATGGAGGAATCCGGGTACTTCCCCCCGCTGCTGACGCAGATCATGGGCGTCGGCGAGCGCTCGGGCCGCCTGCCGCAGATGCTCACACAGGCCGCGGGCGTCTTCGAGGACCGCACGCTCTCGAGCATCAGGGTCTTCACGCAGTTGTTCCCGCTTGTCATGGTCATCATCGCGGCGGTGGTGGTCGGCTTTGTCGTCGCCGCGGTGCTCCTCCCGCTTGTCCAAATGCAGGACCTCATCAAATGAACCGCTCTCCCGCACAACCCGCTCGCCGTCGCGCCTTCACGCTCGTCGAGATCATCGTCGTCATCGTCATTCTGGGCATCCTCGCAACGCTGATCGCGCCGCGCATCCTCAGCCGGATCGGCCAGGCCAAGAACGCGACGGCCCAGGCGAACGCCGCGGTGCTGGCGAACGCGACCAAACTGTTCATGGCCGACTGCGGCGGGAAGGTGCCCGAGGGCGCGAGCGTCATGGCCCTTTGGGAAAAGCCCGGCGGCGTTGAGGAGGGCCAGTGGAAGGGGCCGTATGTGGATTCGGTCGATCAACTCAAGGACCCGTGGGGCGTGCAGTTCATGCTGGTCGTCCCCGGGAAGAAGAACGTGGACTTTGACATCGTCTCCTACGGCGCGGACAAGAACCCCGGCGGCGAGGGCGACAACGCCGATGTGACCAAGCCCTGACCCGACCAATGCGTGCGCACACTCACATCTGCAATCTCGTGGCACCGACCGAGCGTCTGGTTGATCGGTGTCGGCGCGGATTCACCCTCCTCGAACTCATCGTGGTCATCACCATCATCGCCATCATGGCGGGCGTGTTCCTGCCGCGCATGACAGGGCAAACCCAGCGTGCGGCAGAGGCCGAGGCGGTCGCGGTGCAGCGACTGCTCTCCGCCGCGGCCGAGCGAGCCTCGTTGGTCGGCGGCCAGCGCCTGGCGCTCGAGTTCTCGGTTACCGACAACGTTGCCCGCCTGGCGTTGATGGAGCAAGCCAATAGTGCCGACGGCTCCGGAAATGCCCCCGCAGCAAACTCGCGCCCCGAAACAGACTGGTCGCAGAGTCTGCTCGTTGAGCCGGTAGCGCTCGAGTACCTGCAACTCGACCAAGCGGTGCTCGACGGGCGGAGGCTGGACCCGCGCCGGTGGCTCGCGCCCCTCGGCGGCTCGCAAATCCGCCCCTCGATCACACTCGTGCTCGGGCCGCGCGAGAAGTCCACGCCCACCGCCTACCGCCTCGACCTTCCCACCGATGCCATCGCGGCGACCCGCACCGCGATCTCCGCTGATGCACTGGCCGGCGCGGGCACCCGCACGGTTCCCGGCGCAGCGCAGACCCGCGCTGTAGACCTCGATGCCACCGGGCGCGGAGACTCGCCATGGTGAGGCACGCCCACCCGGCTCGTCAGCCTCACGCGCGCGGCTTTGCACTCGTCGATGTCATCGTGGGCGCGGTCATCCTCGGCGCTGCGCTGTCGGTGGTCATCGGCCTCGCGGGGCAGGCCGTGACCGCGCAGTTGCGCGGGCAGGACCTCGCCACCGCCGCGATGCTCGCCGATGAGCAACTCAACCTTGTGCTCGCGCGCGGGCCCGACGACTACGAGCGCCGCTTCACGTCGAAAGAACGCTGCGATGAGCCTTTCGACGATTATTCGTACAGCGTGGAGATCGGCGGGAGCGGCGAGGGCGGCCCGTACGATGCGAGTGTGACGATCTCCTGGGACCGCGCGTGGGGGGGGCAGACGCTCACGATCCGAACGCTCATCGCGACGCGCATCGCGGGCGAGGACTTTGAGTCCGATCCCGAGCGCCGGCCCGAGACGCCCATCCAGCGGGTGATCGAATGAGTCGCTCCGGTTCCTCGCACGCCTTCACGCTGGTCGAGTTGCTCGTCGCGACCGTCATCGCCGCATTCGTCGTGGGCGCGACATACGCAGGCCTCTCGCAGGTCATCCGCGGGCGCGAGTCCGTGTCCGCGCGTCAGGAGGCCTTCTCCCGCGCTTCGCTCGCGGCCGACCTCATCGCGCGGGACCTGGAGAGTTCGCTGCGGGATGCGGACCTGATCGCCGCGAAGTTTACGATCGTGCAGGGCGGAACCTCCACCGAGCCGCGCGATGAAATCTTCCTGTTCTCTTTTCACCCCGTGCCGCTCCGCCCGTGGACCGAGCAGGCCGAGGGCGGCGAGCGCGAGGCGCACTACCGCATCGCGTCCTCCGGCCTGGGAACCAACGCCGGGCCGGCCACCTCGCTCTGGCGACGGCTCGACCCCGTGCCCGATGAGACGCCCGATGGCGGCGGCCTCGCGATACCGATCATCGACGGCGTGCTCACGCTCGAACTCGCGGCGCTCGACAGCGAATCGTGGTACGACGAGTGGGACTCGGATTACGACGGCATCCCCCACGCCGTCCGCGTGACCGTGACCGCGGCTGACAACACCGGGCGCACGACCGCCCGCGCCCGCCGGACGGTGGCGATCGACCGCGCGCCAGCGCCGATCGTCCCGGTATACGAAGCAGCCACCGAAGAACCCGCAACCGAGACCCCAACTAGCCCAACTACGCCGACGACGCCGACCACCGGAGGGACGGGCGGAACAGGCGGCACTGGTGGTACCGGGGGCACCGGGGGCACCGGGG
>CAYMWG010000157.1:0-6892 GCA_964393765.1 uncultured Phycisphaeraceae bacterium | reverse complement strand
TCGACAAAGAGCGAGCGCAGCGTGTTGGCGACCGTGCTCGCCGGGCCGCGAAGGAGCGGGATGATCCGCGGCTCGGGCATCTGTGAGTAGGCGGGCACATCAAGTTGCTGCGCAACGGCCTTGATGCGCTCGGTCTGGTCGCGCGGGCCTGCGATGACCAGCGAGTTGGTCAGCGGCTCGGCCGTGACGCTCACAACTTCCTTGTTCGATAGCACGATCGTTGGGAAGTCGGGGGAGTTGTCGTCCGCTGCGCGCCGGGGCTGGGGCTGGCGGCGTGCCCGCTCGCGATCGATCTCGGCCCGGAGCGGCGCGGAGAACGCTTCCGACAGCGCCCGCGCAAGGCTCGCGGCATCGGCGTGCTTGAGCGCGATGATCTCCAGGCGGCGCGACGTGTCGTACTCCTCGGAATCGAGTTTGTCCAGCAGCGCGCGGATGCCCGCCCACTCTGCTTCGCCCGCCGCGATCACGAGGCTCTTGCTCGCGGGGTTGGCGATGATGCTCACGGCCCTCGCGCCGGGCGTCGCGGCCTCCGCGGCGAAGCGCCCGTAAAACACTTCCAGCGCGCGGGCCGTCGCCTCCGGGTCGGCGAACTTCAACGGGATGAACTCGGTGACGCGCTTGCCCCCCTGCTCAACGTCCAGTTCTTTCACGATCCTGAGGATCTCTTCGAGTTGATCGGGCGTGGCCGAGACCAGCAGTGTCGTGCCCTGGGAGAGCGTGCTGACGGCGGGCGCCGGCTCGCCGGGGCTTTGCGTGCGGCGCGAAAGCACCGTGCGCAGCGTCGAAGCAATGTCATAGCCGTCCTGATGCTCCAGCACGATTCGCCGGAACTCGGTCTGCGCCTTGGGCGGGGTTTCGTCGAGCCGCGCGATTTGCTCCATTGCCAGCGCGACCGCCTCGGTGGAGCCTGTCAGAAGCAGCGAGTTGGTCCGGCGCACCGGCGTGATCTTCACCTTCACGCCCGTCGGCATCGCCGCGGTGAGAGACACCGCCAGGTCCTCGGCGCGGGCCTGCGTCAGTGTGACCGTCACGATCCTCGCGTTCTCGGCGAGCGGCGGGGCATCAAGTTCGCTCAGCAGCGCATCCACCTTGGCGAAGAGGTCCTTGGGGGCCGAGACGATCACCGAGTTGGTGCCCGGCTGCGGCGTCACGATCACCAACCCCTCGCGCGAGGCGAGCGTGCGCGGGAACTGTTCGCGGATGATGATCGCGAGTTCCGCGGCCTCGGCGTTCTTCAACCGGTACAACTCGCGCGTGCGGCCCTCGTTCTCCTCGGGCTGGTCCATCTGCGAGATGAAGCCCTTGACCATCGCGATGTCCTCGTTCGACGCCGCGACGATCAGCACATTGCCATCGGGCGAGCCGATGAACGAGGCGCTGGGCTTCTGGAGCCCCAGCCCCTGGTCGCGTCCCTGGAAGAACCGTGTGAGACTCCCAGCGATGCGATCCGCGCCCGCATAGGTCAGCGCGATTGATTCGACCGCCCGATCCGCGACATCGGAATCCGAGTCCAGGTCGGCCGCGTATTTCACGGCCTGCTCGACCCGGTCCTCGCGCCCGACCATCAGCAGGACGCCGTTCTGCCGGTCGATCTCGACGCGCACGCCGTCGGGGTCGTTCCCGCGCCAGAACGACCAGCCGGGCGTGGTCATCGCCGACTGGATGGCGGTGCCGACGCTCTGGACGCTGGCGTTCTTGATCTTGACTGCCCGCACAATGGACTTCGCGCCCGCGGCCTGCTCGATGTCGAGGGCCTTCACGACGCGCTCGATGGTGTCGAAGGCGTCACCCTGTCCGAATAGCACGACGCTGTTGGAGCGGTCGTTGAACTCGACCGCGAGCGTGTCCTCCTGGCTCCTTCGCGTGCCGCGTCCGCTCCACCAGCCGGCGGGGAACTTGACCTCGTCTACGACACCCTCGACCGTCGCGCGGACCTCGGCGATGCGAGCGTTGACGAGCGGGATGATGCGGAACTGCAGGTCCTGCTTGGTCGACGGAGTATCAAATGTCGAAGCGAGGGACTGCACCTGCGCGTAGTCCTCATCGCTCGCGGCCACGACGAGCGAGCCGCTCCGGCGATCGCCGACGACCGCGACCTGTCGCTGGCGGGCGGGCTGGTTAGGCTGGCTGCTGGCCTTGGCGCGGTCGTCGTAGAACTTCTGCACCGCCACTGCGACGCTCTCGGCATCGGCCCGCTCGAGTTTGATCGTGCGCACCGGCAGGCCGGTCACCTCGGCGGAATCGATCTGCGCGGCGATCCGCCGCACCTCGTCGAGCACGTCCTTTGGCGCACGGACCACGAGGAGACTCGATTCGTCCGCCGCGGTAATGCGCAGTTTGCCGCGCTTGGCCGGATCGTTGCCGACAATCGCGGCCTCGATGATCTTCTGCGCTGTGCTGGGGCGCGTCGTCCGCAACGGTAGGATGACGGCCTCGGTCCCGTCGGCCTCGGTCGCCAGGTCCAACTGCGCGAGCAGGCGCTCGGCCTCGCGGTGCTGCGACTCCGTGCCGGTCACAAGGATGGCATTGGTGCGGAGGTCGGCGAGGAGGGCTGCGCGCGGCACATCCGGCGTCGATTGGCGGGCCGCGTCGAACACCTGCTGCATCATCGGCGTGACCTGTTCGGCCCGGGCGTTGGCGAGCGCGAAGCGACGCAGCGCGAGTTGGTCCTGCATCGGTGCCTGGTCCATCAACGAGACGAACCGATCGATCAGCGGCATCGCGTCGGCCGGCGCGGCGACGATCAGCGAGCGCCCGCCCGGATCGGCGGTTACGCGAACCGTCGCCGGGTCGATGCGGAGCGAGCGGCCATCGGGTGCTGCGCCGCCGTCAAATGTCAGTTGCAGGACGCGCTGTGCCTGGCGGCCGCGCGGCGCCGGGGCGAAGAGGTCCAGCACCGCCCTCTGCACCCGACCGGCGGTGGTGTTCGAGAGCGGGTAGACCTTGATCGTGAGCGTCGAGCCTGGCATCGGCCGGCTGACGGCGGCGATCAGTTCGCCCAGCGTCCCGAAGTCGGTGTCGTTCGCCGATACGATGACCGCACCGCCCTGCGGATCAGGCTGGACGGTGATGCGCGAGGTGAAGCCGCCGGGGTTCTGCGGGGAGGCCTGGCCAATCTGCCCGGCAGTCTGATTCACGAGCGACGCGATCACGTTCGCATCGACGCCCTCCGGCAGCGTCACGATGCGCAGGCGCAGCGGCTCGGCGGGCATCTGACGCTGGAGTTCAGCCGCGAGCGCGGCCGCACGCTCGACCGCGCGCGTCGGGCCGGAGATGATGAGGGAGTTGGTGTGCGGATCGACGGCGATGGTCACACCCTCGTCTGGCTGCGCGGGCTCCTCGGGAGTGACTGGCTGGTCGGGCTGCTCGGGCATCGCGACCGCCGCCGCGGCAATCCACGACGCCAGCGCGTGTACCGACGAGGCGGCATCGCCGTGCAAGCCGGGTGCGATGGGATGACTCACGGGGCGCGCATCACTTCCCTCCTTCTTCTCGTCCTTGGGGGCGAGCAACTGATCGACGCTGATAACTTCGACCTTGGTCGCACCGCGCTGCGCAAGCAAACGTCGCAGCGCCTCGGCGAGCATGGCCGCGTCGGCCTTGGATCGGTCTACGCCGATCAATCGCATATCGCGGCTCGCCGCGTTGGTCGCTTTGTCGAGGCCCTTGACCAGTTCCTCGATCGCTTCGAGTTGCTTGCCCGTTGCGCGGCAGACCAGCGAGTTGCTCGCACGGTCCACCCGGACCACCGGCGCGGGCTCCGCGGCGGCCGTCGCCGACTCATCCTGGAAGATTGCCTGCACGCTCGCGGCCGTCTCGGTCGCGTCGGCGTTCTGGAGCGTGAGCACGCGGACGATGCGCGGCGATGCGCCGGCCGACTGCGACACGTCGATATCCAGATCGGCGACCACCTGCTTCGCAATCTCGACGGACTCACGCGGCCCGCTCACGACGATCACGTTCAGCCGGCGATCCGCGGCGACCTTCACCGGCACAAGCGTGCGGGCCTGCTCCAGCGCGGCGGGCGGCACTCGCTGGCCCGGCCGGATCTGCGCGAATGGGTTGGGCTGGTCGCGCTGGAGCAACTGCTGCACGATGGGAGCGACGACTTCCGCCCGCGCGTGCTTGAGCGGGACGGTTGCGACGTTCATCGCGCCCGGCTTGTTGCCCTCGAGGTCGAGCGAGCGTGCGATCTCCTCGACGAGTTTCACGTCCGCATCGGTCCCACTGATGACCAGCGCGTTGGAGCCTTCCGCCGAGGAGATGCTCACGCGACCACCGGACGGACCGGCCCCGCCCATCGGAACAAGCGACTGATTGAGGGCCAGCGCCGTGGGTGCCGCTTCGACAAACTTGAGTTCCAGCACGCGGACGACCGGCTTGGCCGCGAGGCGGGAGAGTTCTTCGACGACTTTGGCGTAGCGCGTCACGGCCTGGGCGTCGCCAGAGACCAGCAACGCGCCGCGCTCCTTGTCCTCGATCACCTGCACCGCGTTGTCCGCTGCTCCGTCACCTTGCTCGCGCTCGATCTCCGCCGCCCGCACACGCACCTGCTCGATGGCATCCGTCGGGACCATGATTACGCGGAACGTCGCGTCTCCCACCGTCGCGCTGTCGATCGACGCGACGAGTTTCTCGATCGCACCGAGGTCCCCGGGGCGCGCACGCACCAGGATCGTGCGCGTCTCATCGACCGCGTCAAAGCGGGGCGGAACGTATGCCGAGCCATCGCTGGGCTCGAGTAGCGTCTGAGCCAGTTGCGTCAAGCGAGGGACAATCTGGCTGGGGCGCGCGTGCGAGAGCACTATCGAGCGTGTTTCCTTCTCCACAACAACGCTCGACTCGACGGATTTGATCAGGTCGGTGTACGCCGCGATCGCCGGTGCGCTACCGACAAGGGTGACCAGACGGCTTTCCGCTTCGAGCGACGCGGCAACAGGGTCGCTCGCAGCGCGGGATGACTGCTTGTAGAGGCCGTCCGCCGTGCCGAGCACCTGGGCGGCATCGCCGGCACCGATCCGCACCTGCCGGACCTCCTGGACGCGCTCGGCCGGGACATCCAGCCCTCGGATCAGTTCCTCGAAGGCTTGCACGTCCGGCACCGGTCCCGAGACCACGAGGCTCTTGTCGTCAACCGCCTGCGCAAACCGCAGCACGGAAGTCTGTCGGGCCGAGAGCAGTCGCGTGATGAGCGTCTGCGCTGCTGGGGCGTTGAGGTGCTTCATGCGGAGCACCGTCACGCGCGTCTCGGGTACGGAGGGGGCAGGCTCGCCGTCCGCTCCGACGGTGGGCGCAGCACCCGGATCGACCTCCGCCAAAAGCGACGCCGCCAGCGCGAGTTGCTCGGGAGAGCCAACGACGGTGATTTTCGCCTGAGCAGCGAGGGGCAGCACCGTGGGCTTGGGAGCCTCGCCGGGCTGCTGCAAGAAGAGTTTGTTCAGGCTTCCGGCGGCATCTTCCGCTCCGACGCCCGCGAGGGCGAAGGTCACCATCTCTCGTCCGCTCGCAGCGCCATCGGGCTGGTCCAGCAGCAGCACCAACTCGCCGACGACATCAAGGCGGGACTTGGGGCCTACGGCGATGATGCTGTTGGTCCGGGCATCGGGCTGGATGCTCAGCCCCTCGATCTGGTCGTCCTGCACCGTGGTCTTCTTGCCCTGTGCATCGACGAACGTGATCTGCTTCTTCTCGGCAATCAGACCCTTGAGCGCGGCGTGGACCTTCTCGGCCGTCGCGTTCCGGAGAGCGAAGACCTTGAACTCAGAGTTCCGCGGGCGGTCGGCATCGAGTTGTTCGATCACGCCGCGCAGCCGCCTGCACTGGGCCGCGGTGTCGACAACGATGAGCGCATTCTGCTGCGGGAGGGCGGTGATGCCGCCGAACTTGCTGAGAAGGCCTTTGAGTTGCTCGGCGAGCGGCGCGGCAATGGCGTTGTTGAGCGGCACGACCGTCGTGATGATCTCGGCCCCGCCGATACTCTCGGGGATCTTCCCCACGACCGGGCCGAACGCCCGCATCTCCTCGGCCTTGGTGAGCAGGAGGTAGCGGTCTTCCTTGCGGAGTTGCACGCCGTGCATGAACAGCAGGCGGTTCAGGACGTCGAGCGCCTCATCCAGCGAATACTCTGCCGCGCCGATGAACGTCAGCGGACCTTTGGGCGTCTCCGCCTCGCGGATGACGGGCAGGCCGGTCTGGCGCGCCATAAAGTCGAGCACCTGCTCGAATGGCGCATCCTTGAAGTTGAAGGCGATGCCGCCTGGCTTCGTCGTTGCGGAGGTCGCTGCCTCGATCGGCGTGGGTGCCGGCGGTGGGGCGGGCAGGACTGCCCCGGGTTGAGCGGATTCGGGCGCGGCGACCGGCGCGGGTGCGGGCCCCACCCCCCCGGCATCCTGGGCAAATACAGAAACCGCCTGTCCGGCGGCCAGCATGAGCAGTGCGGGAACGAGAAGACGGCGCGAGCGGAGCGATGTCATGGGGGGCGTCCCTCCTTGAACAAACTACCTGCCGTCCCTCGCACGAGAGAGCGTGCGATGAAGGCGGTCAGGTGCGAGGCGGTTCGTCGCGTGGAGCCTCCGGCTCCGAAAGCGCTGCGAGCAGTCTACCCCCTACGACGCAGGCTTGCGTTGTGCGAGGGTTGACCCCAGTTGGACCTCAAAGACGCTGTCTCCCACCCGAATACGGGCTCGTTCGCCTGAACCCGTAATGAACACGGCATCAAGGAGTTGCGCTCCGGCGGAGAGCATCCTGGTCTCGCTGGTTTTCTCATTGGTGAGCCAGAGTTCCGGCCCGGTCCTCCCTTGCACCACGGCCGAGACCCGCCAATCGCCGAGACTGGGGGCAGACGGTGGCGAAGGTGGAACCACCTCGGCGATGGGGGTGGGCTGGACGGGGG
>CAYMWG010000156.1:4489-7008 GCA_964393765.1 uncultured Phycisphaeraceae bacterium | reverse complement strand
ACCCCGCCCCCCCCAAAAGGCCCATGCCAGACCTCGTCACGATCCGCAGGGCGCTCCTCTCCGTCAGCGACAAGGCCGATCTCGTGCCCTTTGCGCGGGCGCTCCGCGAGCGCGGTGTCGAGATCGTCTCCACCGGCGGCACGGCCCGGGCGCTGGGCGCGGCGGGGATAGATGTCATTCCCGTCGAGAAGGTCACCGGCTTTCCCGAGGGCCTCGACGGGCGCGTCAAGACGCTGCACCCCGCGGTGCATGGCGGGCTGCTGGCCGTGCGCGACCTGCCGGAGCACGCGACGTTCCTCAAGACCCACGGCATCACCCCCATCGACCTGGTGTGCATCAATCTTTATCCCTTTGAGGAAACGGTGACCAGGCCGGGTGTATCGCTCGCCGAGGCGATCGAGAACATCGATGTTGGCGGGCCCGCGATGATGCGTGGCGCGGCGAAGAACTACCAGTGGGTCACGGTCCTCCCCTCGCCCCAGTACTACGACCGCATTATCTCCGAAATGGACTCGAACGCGGGCGCGACTACGCTGCGGACGCGCGCGGAACTCTCCGCCGCGGCATTCGCCAAGACGGCCGAGTACGACGCCTCGATCTCGGCCTTCCTCGGTCGGCGAACGCCGGGCGCGTTCCCCCAGGTCCTGCGGGTCTCCTACACCAAGGTTGACGAACTCCGTTACGGCGAGAACCCGCACCAGGAGGGCGCGCTCTATCGCGACCCGTCGTCGATCGGCCCGACGATCGTCAACGCGCAGCAGTTGCACGGCAAGCAACTCTCGTACAATAACATTCTGGATGGTGCGGCCGCACTCGACGCGGTGCGGGCGCTTGCGCGACTGGACGCGACGCCCGCGCTCTCGCACTTGCCCGCGTGCGCGGTGGTGGTGAAGCACACCAACCCGTGCGGCGCGGCGATGGCGACAAGCCTCGCGCGCGCGATCGACCGGGCAATCGCCGGCGACCCGATCGCGGCCTACGGCGGCATCCTCGCCACCAGCGGCGTGATCGACGGCGCGGCGGCCAAGGTCATCGCGGACGAACGCAACTTCTTCGAGGTGATCGTGGCCCCCGCGTTCGACGATGCCGCGCTCGCGATGCTCCGGGACCGATGGGCCAATGTTCGCCTGCTGGCGGTCGGGGACAAGCCGGGCTCGGTGGCGCGGAAACTCGACTACCGCTCGGTGCCCGGCGGGATGCTGGTGCAGGACCGCAATGTCGCGCCCTCGGAGCCGATGCGCTGGGAGCACAAGGCCGGGCCGCAAGCCCCGGCGGCACTGCACAGCGCGGGCATCGTGCTCGAGACGCTCGTGCGGTTTGTTTCGAGCAACGCGGTCATCATCGGCGGCAACGACTCAGAGGCCGGTCCCGCGGGCGATTCGTCCCCGTGCATCCGCCTGTTCGGCGTCGGCTCCGGGCAGGTGGACCGGGTGTCCGCGTGCAGGCTCGCCGCGGCCAAGGCGGGCACGCACGCGCGCAGCGCGGCGGCGGCGGGCGATGCGTTCTTCCCGTTCCCCGATGGCCCGAGCGTGCTGATCGAGGCGGGCGTGAAGTTGATCGTGCATCCCGGCGGCTCGAAGCGCGACCAGGAGACGTTCGACCTGTGCGAACGGCACGGCGTGTCGTGCCTGACCACGGGGATGCGGCACTTCAGGCATTGATGGTCACCTTCCCTCGCTTCCAAAGAGCACTGCCCCGCGCGAGGCCGCGGACCCAGTGGCACATCAAACGCAAGTTTGAGGGTGCCCGCCGTACGCCCCATACCCACGGAGCGCGGGGTCTGTGAATCTTCCGTCAGCCCGAACACCTTCCAGTCATGCGGGCTCGACACCGATTCTGCTGGCACCTATGCTCGCTTGCGTCAGATTTGTGAAACTCACCGCCGCTGGAAGGCGACGGAGAGAGCATCATGAGTGCTCCCCGGGCCAGAAAGGCGGCTGTCCGTCAGGCCGCGCTTGAAGAAGCGGCCGGGGGGTCGGAGTCTCTGTGCATAAATCCGGTCGGCCTGATCGCGATGGCCTCGGCCTTGGATTCCAAGGTTCTGGTCCTCAACAAACTCTACGTCGCGGTTCGCGTGGTCTCGGCCCGCCGAGCGTTCTCGCTTTTGTGCCGCGAACTCGCCGAGGTCATCCACGTCGATGAGGGCAAGTACCACAACTACGACTTCGCATCGTGGACGGAACTCTCGGCGCTGCGCAAGACCTTCGAGCCCGACAAGCACGACTGGGTCCGCACGGTGCGGATCGACCTCGCCGTGCCGCGCGTGATCCGGCTGCTCGGGTACGACCGGCTGCCGGCGCAGATCGTGAAACTCAACCGGCGGAACCTGTTTGCCCGCGACCGCAACCAGTGCCAGTACTGCGGGCGGACCTTCCCGACGAGCGAGTTGTCGATCGACCATGTGAAGCCGCGGACGCAGGGCGGCGGCGAGGCGTGGGACAACCTGGTGTGCTCGTGCGTGAAGTGCAACGCTCGCAAGGGCGGACGTACGCCGGAGCAGGCGCACATGCGTCTGGTGC
>CAYMWG010000156.1:0-4479 GCA_964393765.1 uncultured Phycisphaeraceae bacterium | reverse complement strand
CCCATCAAGCCCAAGCGCAACCCGCTCATCACCATCCGGCTGGGACAGGACCGGTACGCATCCTGGAAGGCGTTCCTGGATGACGCGTACTGGAATGTCGAGTTGAAGTGATCGGACGGGCCTGGAGCGCCGAGTCTACGCACGCGTGCGCGAAGCCGCGCTCGCCAGGCGGCCGCGCGAGGCGCGGGTCTGGTCCATGTACCGCTGCAGGTTCCGGCCCGGGCAGCCGGATTGGCCGATCTCCTGGTGCGTGTACACGCGCGACAGCGAGACCTTGTGGCGCTGCATGAGCACGCTCAGGAACTGATCGACCGAGGCCAGCGCCTGCGGCGTCGGCTGCTGCACCTCAAAGTTCCCCAGCACCATCACACCGATGTTGTGCTCGTTCTGGTCCTTGACGTGCGCGCCCTGCTTCCAACTCGGCCGGCCCTCCCACACGCGTCCGGTGGGGTCGATGATGTAGTGGTACCCGATATCCGCAAAGCCGCGCGCGTTCACATGCGATGCCCGGATCGACTCGATCCTTCGGGCCGCATCCTGCTGGCTCCGCAGCGACACCGGCGCCATGCCGTCGTGATGGATCGTCAGGCGGTTCACGCCGTTCATGCCGTAGCACTCATTGGGCTTGGCGATCCCCTGGCGCGTCCACGATGCCCGCGACATCATCGTCACGCCCGGTGGGGTGAACGAAGCCTCGGCGACGACCGGGGCGGGCGGCTTGTAGGTGAACACCGGCACCGGGGTGCCCGGGAGGGGCGGACGCGTGGCGGTCGCCTGGCGCTTGCACCCGGCGAGGAACAACGCCCCCAGCGCAAGCCCCTGGCCGATCAACACACGCCTGCCTAGACCACCCTGAGATTCCGCACGCTGGCTATCGCTCATGATCGCTCTTCCATCGGCCAGCCCGTCGCGCCCGCTGCACGCGCTGAGAATGTCCCCGCCCCCGGCAGCGCGGATTGTACAGACCCGTCCCCTACCGACCACCCAATCCTCCCGCTCCAGACCTGTTATTCCACATTCCCCTGCCCCCCTGCTCTCTCGCCTGAAACTCCGTTCAGGTTCCGTCAGCCCGCCGAAGCCATTCCTCTTCCAGACGCTGGGCATCGGCCGCGGCGGAATCTCGCTCGGCCAAGGCCAACTTGCACTTGTCGGGGTCGCGGTAGACCGCCTCCCGCGTCAGTTCGGCATCTGCCCGTTTCACGCGGACAACCGCCTTCTCCATCTCTTTTTCGAGTTTTTCGGGCGACATCCACGACAGGCCGCCAGCCCCACTCTCTCCCCCCGCGCCTCCACCGGGCGCGCGATTTCCCTTGGCCTTTGTCCTCACCCCCGTACTTTGACTCGGGCCGCGCTCGGCGACGGCGTTCTCCCTCGATGCGCCCTTTGTGCCCGAGCCTCGTCGCGACGATGACGATGCCGCGGCGGCGGGGGGTGCCTCTTCCCATGTCTTCTTCTTGTTCTCGCCCTGCAACTGACGGGTGTGCCACTGGCTGTAGTTGCCGTTGAAAACCGTGGCGTTGCCCAGCCCGTCGAGCACGATCAAGTGGTCGCAGGTCGCATCGATGAGCGCGCGGTCGTGGCTGATGAGAATGAGCGTCCCGGCGAACCCTTCGCCGTCCTCCCCTTGACGCAGCGCCTCCTCCAGCCGCTCGGCCGAGGGGATGTCGAGGTGGTTGGTCGGCTCGTCGAGCACCAGCAGGTTCTTGGCCGAAGCCAGCAGCGCCGCAAGCCGCGCGCGGCTGCGTTCCCCGCCGCTCATCACCCGCAGGGGCTTGTCCTGCTCCTGCCCGGCGAACAAGAACGCGCCGGCGAGGTCGCGTGCCTGCTGCTCGCTGAAGCCCAGCCCCGGGTTCTCCTTCTTGATCTGCTTCTGGAGGTACTCCCACACGGGCAGGTCGTCATCTACTCCGGGCGGGAGTTGGGCGTAGTACCCCACCACGACCGAAGCCCCCATCTTCGTCGTTCCCTCGCTCAGCGGCAGTTCGCCCAGCATGGCGCGGACCAGCGTCGTCTTGCCCGCGCCGTTGGGGCCGACGATCGCCCACCGCTCGCCGCGGGAGATGGTGTTCGTCAGGTCGTGGAAGAGAACCTTCTCCCCGGTCCCGCCGCCATCGGCAGCGCGGGCGGGGTAGACCTTCTTCGCGTCCCGGACCACGGCCACCAGGTCCGCCGAGCGCGGCGCGGGCGGCAGGCGGAGTTTCATTGCGCTGATCTCTGAGGGCCGCTCGATCGAGAACAGTTCCTTCTGCCGTTCAAGTTTCGACAGGCGGCCCTGAGCCTCCTTGGCCCGCTGCCCCGCGCGGAAGCGCCGGATGAAGTCCTCTTCCTTGGACCACTGGGACTGCTGGTTCTCGTAGGCCCGGTGCTGGGTGAGCAGTCGCTGCTTGCGTATCTCGCGGAAGGCCGTGTAGTTGCCCGGGTAGTCGACCAGGCGGGCCCCGTCGATCTCCTCGATGCGCCCCACGACGTTGTCGAGCATCTGCCGGTCATGGCTGATCATGATCACGGAGCCGCGGTACTCGTTGACCAGAAACTCCTCGAGCCATTCCCGCCCCACGATGTCCAGGTGGTTCGTCGGCTCGTCGAGGAGCATGATGTCGGGGGCTTCGAGCAGCAACTTGCCCAGGGCCAGGCGGCCCTTTTGCCCGCCGGAGAGGCCCGAGACCGGCACGCCGAACTGCGAGTCCACGAAGCCGAGGCCGTGCAGCACGGCGTCGACGCGGTGGTCCATCGCGTAGCCACCCATCGACTCGATGCGGTGCTGGAGGTCCGATGACCGCTCCATCAGCCGGTCCAGCGTCTCGCCCGAGGCGTTCGCGGGCTCGGCCATCTCGTGGAAGACCTGATCGAGTTCGATGTGCAGCCGTCCGAGTTCCTCGAACCCCGATTCCGCCTCCTCGCGCAGAGTCCTGGACATATCCAGGTCAGGGTCCTGCGACAGGTACCCCATGCGGGCACCCTTGTTCAGCGACACCGAGCCCGAGTCGGCCTTGGCCCGTCCCGCCAGAATCTTGATGAGCGTCGTCTTGCCCGTGCCGTTCCGCCCGACCAGCCCGATCCGCTCCCCCGGCTCAATTGACAGCGACACGCCGTCCAGCAGGACGCGCGTGCCGATCGAGTACTTCAGGTTGGTCGCCGAGAGCAGGGGCATGGGCCGCGATGGTAGGGATCAAACTCTCAAACATCCCCAAATCGTCGGCTTGGCGGGCACAATCCCGCGCCAATCTTTGGTATGCTCCCGGCCCATCAACCCGTCACATGGAGTCTTTCAGATGATCCGCTTCGCCCTCGCCGCCGCCCTGCTCGCCGCGGCATCCTGCACCGCCCTTGCCGACCTCGGCCTTTCCTTCTTCCCCGATCCTCAGCCGGGCGTCGATACCAACGTCACGCTCACGACCGGCGAGGTGCTCAAAGGCAAACTCGTCTCGTCCGATGACGAGACCGTGGTCATCGATCACCCGGTCCTGGGCCGTATGACCTTCACGCGTGACCAGGTGAAGGAAGTTGCCGATGCCAATCCGCCACCGCCGCCCGATCCCGATTCGTTCTTCAGGGGCTGGGCGTTCACAGTCGAGGCGGGCGTGACGGGCGCGAGCGGAAACACCGAGCGCTTCGGCGCCCGCGCGGCAATCGGCGGCGTGCGCGAGACCTCGAAACTGGCGACCTCGGTCGGCGCCTCATACCTGTACGCCATCGACGATGGCAACAAGTCGCAGGACCGCTTCGAGGCGAACATCCGCAACGACTGGAAGATCACGGACTCAAAGTGGCGGGTCTACGCGCGGGGCGTTGCGGAGTACGACTATTTCCAGGAGTACGACTGGCGCATCACCGCGGTGGCGGGCATGGGCTACGAGTTAATCGAGACCGACACCACGCTCCTGCTGCCGCGGGTCGGCCTTGCCGTCACGCGCGAGATCGGCGGCTCGGACAATCGGTTCATCCCCGAACTGAACCTCGGCTTCGACTTCACGCACAAGTTCAGCGAGACCTCGAAGTTCTTTTTCATCTTCGATTCGTACTGGAGCCTGCTGGACATCCCGCAGTACCGGCTCGTCGCATCAACAGGGCTTGAGTTCCTGCTCGACGCCGACACGGGCATGGTCTTCAAGATCGGCGCTGAGGACCGCTACGACTCGACGCCAGGCGACGGGCGCAGCCGCAACGACCTGACGTACTTTGCGACGGTGGGGTGGAAGTTCTGATCTCCCTGCCCCCTCCGTCGCTCCGTGCCTTCGTCGCTCAGTCGCTTCCCCTCACAACTTCCCCATCCACTTTGCCCAGATCGACAGCACCAGCAGCATGTACAAGCGCTGCGAGTGATCTCTGCGCTCGTTCATATGCTCGTCGAGCATCTGCCGGACGAACTTCATGTTCAGGTCGATACCCAGGCGCGGCGGGCCCCACGGCTCCGCGCTCTCCAAGTGGTCCATCAGCAGTTGCTTCATGCCGCCGTAGTCCGAGCGGAACCACTCGCCG
>CAYMWG010000155.1:410-7032 GCA_964393765.1 uncultured Phycisphaeraceae bacterium | reverse complement strand
ATGCTGGTGAGTGTGACCGAGCGCACGCGCGAGATCGGCCTGCGCAAAGCCATCGGCGCCAAGCGTGGCGTCATCCTATTGCAGTTTTTGATCGAGTCGGTGGTGTTGTCGGTGATCGGCGGCCTGATCGGCATTCTGATGGGGGGGGGGCGGGCCGCTGCGGGTCCTGCCGATCGGCTCGCGGATCAATCGCGTGATCGCGCTCAAGCCGGACCTGGTGTTTGATCCGCCGCCGTTTGCGCGTCCTCCTTTGGAGACGAGGCCCATCCGGCTGTTGTTCCTCGGGTACAACCATCACTACAAGGGGTTGCCGATGGTGGCCGAGACTCTGGAGATGCTTTCGCCGGAGCATCTCCGGCGGCTGGACTTGTCGGTGTATGCGCTGGGCGGGCAGACGATCGAGTGGATGTTCCGGCGGATCGAGCCGCGGCTGGCGAAGTTGCACTACGCGTACGGATACAACTACCACGACATCCCGTGGCTGATGGGGGGAAAAGATCTGACGCTGGTGCCGAGCGTGTGGTGGGACAACGCGCCGCAGACGGTGTTCGAGTCGCTGTCGTGCGGGGTGCCGGTGCTCGGGGCGGCGGTGGGGGGGATCGCGGACTTCGTGCATCACGGAGTCAACGGGCTGCTGTTCCGGGGGAACGATCGCGAGGACCTGAAACGGAGATTGATCGAGGTGATCGAGAACCCCTGGCAGATCGATGAACTCCGGAGAAATGTGCGGCCGTGTAAGTCGATCGAGGAGCACACGCCGGAGATGGAGCGGGTGTACATGGGCGAGGATGTGGGCGAGCGTGTGATCGCTGGCGAGCCGGTGCGGATGGTGGTGAGCGCGGGCGCACTCGCCTTCACTCCGCCGGCGGCTGCGGAGGGGGCGCGATGAGCATTGCATCGAGCACGGGTCGCAGAGCGGTCGCGGTCGCTCTGCCGGGAGAGGGTGCTCCGGAAGTCGGGGCGGGCAGCGGGTCGGACGCGCGCGTGTTTGTCATTGTGGTGACGTTCAACCGGAAGGCGCACGCGGTTCAGGTGCTTGGGGCGATCGCGTCGCAGGCACACGATCGCGGGTTGATGGATGTGGTGATGATCGACAACGCGGGGACAGATGGGACGCTGGAGGCGGTGGTTGCGCGATGGAAGCCGGAGCGGGTCATTCAGAATCGAACGCCGCAAGCGAGCGAGCCGAGATTCGAGCGACCGGATGCGGCGTCTGGATCTGAAAGGAATGCCGCGGGCTTCGGATCGCTGACGATCGTTCGCAACCAGGCCAACCTTGGCGGGTGCGGCGGCTTCAACACGGGGTTCGCGTTTATTGACGCGGTATCGCGTGGAGAGATCGACCTGGGCGAGCGATCGCCAAGCAGCATGGGGGGCTGGAGGAGCGGGGGGGGGCCGGACTTCCTGTGGCTTGTTGATGACGACATAGACCTGCCCGCGGATGCTTTGCCGCAACTCTTGCGGGCAATGAACAGCGATGAGAAGATCGGGATTGTCGGCTCGCGGATGGTCAACCTGAACGACCGCGGGCACACCTATGAGACCACGATCTATCTGGACCACACCTCCGGTCAACTGGCCCCGCAGCCGACCAAGGGTCACCGGTGCTTTGGCTCGCACTTCGCGTGGGAGAAGCAGGTCGGTGGTGTGCACGGCCGCTTTGACTATTCGGGGCAGCGCGATGTCGACATTGTCGCCGCGTGCAGCATGTTGGCGCGATGGAGTGCCGTGCAGAAGGTGGGCTTCTGGGACGACCGGTTCTTCATTTATTGCGATGATGCGGACTGGTGCCTGCGCATGGCCAGCGCGGGTTACAGGGTTGTGCTGAACCTTGACGCGGTGGTGTACCACATTCCGTGGCTGCTCAAGAGCACGCCGGAGCGGTCGTATTACGCCCAGCGGAACGCGGCGTGGATGAGCCAGAAGAACTTTCGGGGCGCGAGGCTGAAACTCGTGATGTTCCGCAAGTTGAAGGGGATGCTGCGGGACAGTCTGCGGGCGATGGTGATGCGCCGGCAGTATCACGCGGAGATTCTGCGCCGGACAGCGCAGGACGCGATCATCGGGCGCGGCGGGAAACTGGATATCGGCAATGGTCCCAAGCCCGTGGCGCTGCGAACTGGATTTGCACAGGTGGGCGCGCTCGGCGCGGGCGCGACTGTAGCGGTGCTTTGCAATCAGCCGGAATCTCTGCTGTGGGCGCGGCAGGTGCGGGACAACCTGCGCATGCAACTGGCGGAGTCGGGTGAGAGCGGCCGGGAGCCGGGCTGGCTGCTGGTGGTCCGCAACGATGTCGCGGGACACGGGTGCGCGGGCGAGGAAGATGGAGGCTGGGCGAAGCGAGTGGTCTATGGGGGGCATCTTGCATCGCGGCTCAAGAAGCAGTTGCGGTTGCTGCGGGCAGCGCCGGCGGCGTGCGTGGTATTCGAGAATACCAACGACATGCCGGTGCTGACGATGGGCGGAAACCTGCATGTGGACCTGAAGGATGCGACGGTGTGCCAGCCGGAACGCGACGGGTGGGTCGAGCGGGCGCAGTTCGTGGGAAGGTGGCTAGGAACGGCTGCGCGTGCGGGGTGGTTTACGCTCAGGTGCAGGCCGCAGGAGTCGCGGGGAAAGTTCGGCTGAGGCGGGGAAGGGCGGAAGGAACTCAGAGGGAGCAGAGCGAGCAGAGGAAAGCAGAGGAAAGCAGAGAAGCAGAAGAGGCGTTGGCTTTCTAGGTATCGCTGATCGGGCGTTGGATGTCCAGTACACACCCTTAAACGTCGGGGGGATCGGTTCAGAGGGAAGCAGAGCCGGATGAGTGAGTTGAATGGACATGCGCGATCTGTCACGACGGAGGCCCAGCGCGGCCCGCCCGGGACTTCTCTGCTCGCCTCTGCTTGCTCTGCTCCCACTGTGTTCCTTCCGGCTTGGCCCAAGACGGACAGGCCGCTGACGATCGCGCTGATGGGCTGGGCGCGCCTGTCATCTCAGGTGCGGGAGGGCAGCGGGTACAACCTCAACTGCTCGGACCTTGCGCGGGGGCTTGCGCTGTCGGGGCATCGGGTTGTGTACCTGGCGTCGGGGATGAGTTACCGGTTGTGGCCGCGGGGTCCGCATCTGGCGTTCCTGGAACGGTGGGGCGGGATCGACTGCCACGAGGTTCGCAACTCGCCGGCAATCGCGCCATCGGCGGTGAACTTCGCGCACGCGGAGCGCGAGATCGAGGTACCGAAATCGACGCGTCTGGTGCTGAGGTGGCTCGATGCGACCGGGGCACAGGTCGTACACATGCACTCGGCGGAGGGGTTTGGGCTGGATGTGGTCGGAGCCATCCGAGCGACCGGGCGGCCGGTGGTGGTGACAACGCACAACTATCACCATGTCTGTCCGCAGGTGGACCTGCTGCACCGCGAGCGCGAGGTCTGCACGGACTATGACGGGGGACGGAGGTGCGTGGGGTGCCTGGACAGTTGGGATGTGGCGAGGACGCGCCGGGCGCGGGCGATCGGGCAAAGCCTGGAGTATTTGTTGGGGTTGTACCCGGCGGATGTGGTGCGCAAGGCGATGTACGGTGCGCGGCCCGCGCTTCGCGCGTTCCTGCGCGGGAAAGTGCTTCGGCGGTATGTTCCGGGGAAGTTGAACGCGGAGCAGATTGTCGATCCGGAACTCGCGTGCGGGTTTGAACTGCCGGAAGGTTGTGTTGGAATCGCAAAGGCCCGCGCTGCGGCAGGGGAGGCCGGTCTCATCCGCCACGACCTCACGCCGGAGGCGGGAGAGCAAGCGCCGCGGGACTATGCGCGGTCCGCGATCGACACCAACGAGCGGATGCTGGCGAATCGCGAGCGGCACCTGGTGGTGCTGAACGATTATGGTCGGCGGCGCGTGGCGGGGGCGGCCTCGCTGGGGGCGGCATCGCTGGTCACGCCCCCGAGCGACTACTTGCGGCGCGTGTTGGTGTCCATGGGCGTGCCCGCGGAGCGGACACGGTGGGTGCGGCTGGGGCAGCCGCACTTTGATCAGATCAACCGGGCGACGAGGCGGTCGCCGTTCTATGACAAGCGACCGTGGGAGGCCGGGGGGGCGGGGGCGGCGACGCGACCGCTGCGCATCGCGTTCATGGGGACGACGCGCCCGAACAAGGGGCTGGAGGTGCTGGCGCGGGCGATCCCGCTGCTGGAGCCGGAGGTTCGCAAGCGGTGCCACTTCCTCATTCGTGCGGGGCTGGGGGGTGATCGGTGGTTCCGCAAGCGGCTAAGCATCTATCCCGAGGTAAGCGTCTATGGCGAATATGACAACTTCCTGCTGATCTCAGCCCGCGGCGAGTACGACGTGGGCATATTGTCGCATATCTGGCTGGAAAACTCGCCGCTGGTGCTGCTGGAGAACCTGCACGCGGGAAAGTTTGTGCTGTGCTCGCGCCTGGGCGGGCCGGTGGATTTCATTCGGCAGCCGGGCGAGGACGGGGCGCACCCGCTGGGGAACGGGCTGTTCTTCGCTGGCGGGGATGAGGCCGGGCTCGCTGCGGCGATCACGCGGCTGGTGACGGGCGAAGTTGAGATTCCGTCAGCGCGGGAGGTGCATGAGGCTTCGACACTGCGGTCGTACCCGGACCATGTGCGCGAGGTGGAGTCGATCTATCGGGAGGTGCTGGGGCAGGAGGGTGGAGGCCTTGGCGCAAGCCTGGGCGCTCGATCTGAGAGCGTGGTGGTGCGGGCGCATGAGGTTCCCGCCGGGCAGGGCGCGTGAGCGGCATCGGGCGAGAGCGCGTTGTGCAGAAGCATGACCCGCGGGGAGTGCTGTGCCTGGCGTTTGTGATCGGCCTGGCGGTCGGCGCGGCGCTCGTGGCTACCGAGCGACTCGTCGCCGCGCACCTATCGGCACGACCGGTGCTGGGTCAGCTGCTTCTCGTACACTTGGTGGTCCTGCCATTCCTGTCATACGGGGTGATGCTCGCGCGGTTGGCATCACGCGTTGGCGTGTTCATCGCGGCCGCGGTCATCATGAATCTCGGCGTCTTTCTCGCCGGGGCGGCCATCTCGGTGTCCGAATCGCTCGGATTCGGTGCGCAGGTCGGGCTGTTGCCGTGGCAGATGTTACCGGCATTTGCAGTCACATCGGTGATGGGGATTCTGTGCGTACTGGCGACCAGATGGTTGTATCGGTCACTTCGGTACATCCCCGTGGAGCAGACAAACCCGCCGCGGCTGTGCATGAGGTGCGCATACGAGATGGGCGAGGTGGAGCGCTGCCCGGAATGCGGTGCGTGGCGAGAGCGTGCGCGGCCTCGAGGGGCGTGGCTCGATTATGACTGGATGTTCGTTCAGCGGTGGAGCAGACCGCTTGTTGTTGTGATACTGCTCGTGTTGGCTGGGTATGCGAGTTGGCGGATAGTCACCGACTACCTTCCGACGCGGACGTTCATCCGAGCGTTCGACACGGGCCGTCCGGCCTACGCGTACATTGATGGGTACTGGTACCAAGACGGGGTTTATGCCCCTTCGATGGGCCGCACGATCGACTTGAACGACGGCACCGGCCGGATGGTCTTGGTGAGTTTCAACGCGCTGCCGCCGGCTGGGCTCTCGATGATGCAGGTGAGGCTTTGTGCGCCCGCAACCCTTCCGCCTGGCTGGCCGTTGGGGGCCGAGCGAATGACCGACTGGGGTTTGCCGCGCACGATCGTCGCTGACCTCAACCGGGACCAGGCCGAGCGGGTGCTACGGGAGGGCCTGCCGCCGGGGCTGATCGACGCGATCGGTGCAAAGGCTGACGAGGTTGGTTGGAAGCCGGGGGGTGGAATGCAGAATGTGGGGGGGCCGCGGCTAACGATCGACGCGGGGCCGTTCTTTGCGGAGCAGGTGCCTGAACGCGAGTAGAGGCTTGGGCGCAAGCCCAAGCGTTCGGCAAGAACGCCCAGGCTTGCGCCAGGGCCTCTACTTAGGCCTTCCACTTCTTGAGCGCAGGGCCGGTGTACTGCGCCACGGGGCGGATAAGCCGGTTGTCGGCGTGCTGTTCCATGATGTGGGCGCACCAGCCGGTGATCCGCGAGGCGACGAAGATCGGTGTGTACTGCGGCACGGGGATGCCCATGGTGAAGTAAGTAAGGCCGCACGGGAAGTCGACGTTGGGGTGGATGCTCTTCTTGTCGAGCATGATCTTCTGGACCTGCTCGCCGAGGTCGAACCACTTGCTCGCGCTGTGCCCGCCGGGATTGGCGGTGTTTTTCGCCGCGACCTGCCGGCCGAGTTTGTGGAGGATGGGGGCGCGGTGGTCGCCGTTTTTGTAGACGCGGTGGCCGAAGCCCATGAGTTTGCGCTTCTGAACGAACGCGTAGTCCATCCAGTCGTCAACTTTCTTTGTGCCGATGCCCGACTCGCCGACATCCTGCATGATTTCTTTGAGCATCTCCATCGCGGCCTCATTTGCCCCGCCGTGGAGCGGGCCTTTGAGGGCGGCGATCCCGCCGCAGACTGCGCCGTGCATATCGCTGAGCGTGCCGGCGATGACGCGCGTCGCGAAGGTGCTGGCGTTGTAGTCGTGCTCGGCGTAGAGGATCAGCGAGACGTCGACGACGTGCGCGAACTCGGGGCTGGGCTTGGTCCCGGTCATCAGGTACAGCAGGTTCGCGGCGTGCGAG
>CAYMWG010000155.1:0-400 GCA_964393765.1 uncultured Phycisphaeraceae bacterium | reverse complement strand
GCGAGGCATCGCCGCCTGTCTCGGGGGCGACGAGCGGCCGGCCGTCGATCACGTTCTGCATGTGGCCGATGATGGTCGGAATCCTGGCGAGGAGCCGTTTGGACTTTCTGAGGTTGGCATCGGCGGCGACGGACTGGCTCTCGGGGTCGAGGTTTCCGAGGATCGAGACCGCGGTGCGCAGGACATCCATCGGGACGGCGGTGCCGGACTTGAGCATGGGGCCGGAGGCGCGCAGGTAATCGATGACGGCCCCGGGGATCGCGCGTTCCTTGATGATCTCGCCCTTGAAGCGGGAGAGTTCGTGCGGCTCGGGCTTGCGGCCCTCCAGCAGGACGAACGACACCTCCTCGAATGTGGCGTTCTGCGCAAGATCGTGGATCTCGTATCCGCGGTAAATGAG
>CAYMWG010000154.1:0-7060 GCA_964393765.1 uncultured Phycisphaeraceae bacterium | reverse complement strand
AATCACCGATTGATGTCGCGACCCTTGATCCCGTCGCGCGTGGCCCAGAAGTACGCCTTGAAGGCGAACTGGCCGGACTGACCGCCCTCGAGATTATCGTTGTGCATGTCGTACTTCTGAAGGATGGCCTGGCCCGGGTTCCATAGGCCCGAGGGGGTGAAAGTCCGCATCTCTCCCGGGATAGTGCTGGTGCTCAGGGCATCGAGTTTCCGCGTGGGCACCGAGTCCGTGGAGCCATCCATGAGGCAGAAACGCGGCTTGGCCTCGGGGTTGTTCCAGTTCGGGGCCAACTTGATGCGCCCGCCGGTCGGCGTTCGTCGCGACTTCTGGCCGAAATCAAACCGCTCCCACACCATGACCTTGGCCCAGGGGAATGCCACGCTGTCGTAGCGGTTGCGCCGCCAGAGTTGGGGGGTTCCCGTGGTCACGGGGATGCGGGTGTTGTTGGCAAACCGCTCAGGCGCGAGCCACATGGTCGGTGACAGCCAGTACGAGCCGTCCCAGATCCAGTCCGTGGACGTGTCGCCTCCGGGCGGGTTAGCGCGGAAGTCACGGAAACGCTGAAGCACTGTCGTATCGCCCGGGGCGAACTGAATCGAGGTAAGCAGGTCGCCTGACAGATACGCGCCCATCAGGCTCGCCCAGTGCGCTGCGAACATCTCCGTCGCCCACTGCGCATCCGCGCCCGTGTACAGCGCCCAATACCCGGGGTTTGGCGCGTTCGTCTGGCTGGGCAGGATGATGTCGCACCACAACCGGTTGGTCCGTGCGGGCGGGACGTTGAAGGGGTTGACAAGGCTGTCCTTGTTCTCGTTGGCGTAGAACCCACAAGCGATATTGAGTTGGCGAAGGTTCGACAGGCTGACAGCGCTCTGGGCCGCGCGCCGCCCCTCGCCCAAGGCCGGCAACAGGATCGCTACCAGCAGCGCAATGATGGCAATGACAACCAGCAACTCAATCAATGTGAAGCCGCGGCGAAACGTGGTCATGGCCAGTACTCCCTAATTGTTCGGCCCCGTTAGTAGGAACCTTCCGGGTTCAGGCAAGAACTGCCCGCCCATACGCCTTGTCCAAGTATCGCCTAGCGGCGAGGTCTTGTCCAACATCCTGTACGACGTTGCAACCCGAACGGATTCCCCGAGACGGACGAGAACAGGAAGGTTGACCCGGGAAGGAAGAGAATCCATCTGAAGTTCGGAGTCTGAACGGCAATCGCTCTTCCAATCCTGCTCGGACTGTCGTAGGATCGGCTTATGGAACGCACACGCATCGATCTTGCCGGGAGTGGAAGCCGAGGCTCGGAGCGGGCCGGGTCGTCGAAAGCGTCCGCGCGCACGGCGACGAACGCGGAAAAGCGAAAGAACCTGATACTGCTCGCGGTGGCGACCGTCATCCTGCTCATTTCGGCATACTTCATCTACGCCAACTATTTTGCGACCACCGCGCCCGCGACCTCCGCGGAGCCGGCCGTGGATGCGACTTTTCAGGACGCGACCAGCACGCCACCGCCACCGGCTGACAGCCAGCCGCTTCCAGAGCCGGGGATCGGGAAAAGGCCTGCCGGAGGGTGAGCGGACAGCAGCACCGATTTGCTAAAGAGTGAGGGTGGGAGCGGGGTTCTTGCCCGCTAGATCGCATCGATGCTTGTCACCCAGAAACGGCCGCGGAATCTGGACTGGCACCACGCCGGCCCGCTGCTCTTTGGTGACTGGGGGACGAGCAGGCTGTATGTGCTGGGTCTGGCGTTCTTCTACACCGCGCACGCGTCGGTCATCTATCTGCTCGCGATGTCGGTGATCATGGGCGCGGTCGCGTGGGCATACACGGTGATCTGCCGGTGCTTCCCCGAGGGCGGCGGCGTCTACACCGCGGCCCGGCAGATCCATCCCTTGCTGGCGGTGATCGGCGCAACACTCCTGCTGTGCGACTACGTCGTGACGGCCGCGCTCTCGGTTGTGGAAGGGTTTCACTATTTCGGCGTGCCGCACCACCTGACGGTTCTGTGCTCGGTGTTCACGATTGTCCTGCTGGCGGTGCTGAACTGGTTTGGCGCGAGGAACGCCGGGCGGTTTGCCCTCGTCGTGGCCATCGGGGCGATCGCCTTCTCGGCGGTCATCGCGGTCCTCTGCCTGCCGTACATCCCCAAAGGGTTGTCACTGATCTCGTGGGAGCACCAGCGCGGCACGGGCGCGTTCTCTCAGTGGGAGTCGCTGGTGCGGATCGTGCTGGCGCTCTCGGGAGTCGAGGCCGTCGCGAACATGACGGGCCTGATGAAAGAGCCGGTGGCGCGAACCAGCAAGCGAACCATCTGGCCTGTGCTGGGCGAGGTGATCGTCCTGAACCTCATATTCGGGATCGCCTTGACCGCGCTTCCGGCCCTCGAGAGTATCGGGGTCCCTTGGAACCGGGCGCTGCCCGACGGCGTCCCCGTGCCCGCGGAGGTGCAGGCCTACCGCGAGGTGGCCATGAAGCAACTCGCGATCCAGACGGGGCAAAGAGCGTTCGGCGATACGGTCGGCTTGTACTTCGGGCGCGCGGCGGCAGTTGTCTTCGGCCTGCTGCTGCTCTCGGCGGTGAACACCGCGATCATGGCGATGGTGTCGGTCATGTTCTCGATGTCGTCGGACCGGGAACTGCCGCGCCCGCTTGGGAAACTCAACTATTCGGGCGTGCCGTGGGTCGGGCTGATCGTCGCGTGCGCCCTGCCGGTGGCCATCCTGCTGCTTGTGGGCGCGAACGTGCCCGTATTGGCCGAACTCTACGCCATCGGCGTGGTGGGCGCGATCCTCATCAGCGTCCTGTCGTGCGCGGTCAACCGCACGCTGGCGATCGGCAGGTGGGAACGCGCCGGTATGTGGGCCCTGGGCCTTCTGATGGTGGTCATCGAGATCACCATCGTGTATGCGAAGTGGCGGGCGGCGGTCTTCGCGGGCGTGATGATCGCCATCGTGCTCGGCATCCGGTACGTCATGAACATGCGGCGGGCAGCGAAGATGGAGCACCCCCTCCCCATGCCCGTGCAGGGCTGGCTGGCCGAACTCGAAGCCCCCCAGGCGGCGCTGGGTTCGACAGGTGGGCGCATCATGCTCGCCGCGCGCGGACGCAACCAGGCGGAGTTCGCGGTGGACCTCGCTCGGTCGCGCGGCTCATCGCTCTTCGCCATCTTCGTGCGCACCCTGCGCGTCATGGACATCGCCCCCGGCGCCGTCCCCAAGGTTCAGGACGACCCCGAGGCGCTCGAATCTTTGGGCACCGTGGCGACGCTCGCCCGCCGGGCAGGAGTTCCGTTCGTGCCCATCTATGTCTGCTCGGACCGGATCACCGAGGAGATCCTCGACTACACCGTGACGTTCGGCTGCGACACGCTCATCCTCGGCAAGACCAAGCGCCGCGCGCTCGCGAGAAAGATCGAGGGCGATGTCGTCGCACAGATCGTCGAGCACCTGCCCCCGACGGTGGAACTCGTGCTCCGCGAGTCGCGCCCGGTAGAGATGGGTCCGCCGCCCGAGCCGCCGACCCCGCCGGCTGCGGTCAAGTCCGGCACCAACTGAGCCTGGACATCATTCCAGTTTGTCCCGCTACGCTTGCGCCATGCACACGGAGGTCGAGTTGCAGGATTCGCACGCCCATGCACCCGAGCCGGCAGATGCGCCGAGCATCTTTGACGGCCTGACGGAGCCGCAGGCCAGGGCGGTGCGCCACACGGAAGGCCCCCTGCTCGTGCTCGCGGGCCCCGGCTCGGGCAAGACGCGGGTGATCTCGCGACGAATCGCGCACCTGGTGGGGTGCGGCATCCCGGCGTGGCAGGTGCTGGCGCTGACCTTCACCAACAAGGCCGCGGCGGAAATGCGGGAGCGGGTGCTGCGTCTGCTCGGCGATGGCGCGGCGACGCGCGGGCTCACCGTGACCACGTTCCACGCCTTGTGCGCCCGCCTGCTGCGGCGTTGGGGAGATGTGGCACAGTTGCCCGGGCTGAAACCCGACTTCGCCATCTTCGACAGCGCCGACCAGATGGTCGTTATGAAGAAGGCTATCGAGGGGCTGAGTTTGGCGACAAGCAACTGGCCGCCGCGGAGCGTGCTGTCGAGGATCAGCGCGGCCAAGAACGAACTGCTCGACGCTGCGGCCTTCGCGGCCCAGGCTCACGACTTCGCGGACAAGACTGTCGCGAAGATCTTCACGGCCTACGAGCGGGGGCTGCGCGCGGCGGGTGGGGTGGACTTTGACGACCTGCTCGTGCTGACGGCGAGGATGCTGCGCGAGAATGCGCAGGTCCGCCAGGCGTGCCAGGAACGATGGCAGTACCTGCTCATCGACGAGTACCAGGACACGAACCGCGCACAGTTCGCCATCGCGTCGCTGCTCGCCGGGACGGGCGGCGGGGGGGCGGGTGAGGGACGCACGCAGGGACCGAACATCTGCGTCGTGGGCGACCCCGACCAGTCCATCTACGGCTGGCGCGGCGCTGACCTCAGCAACATCCTGGACTTCGAGAAGGCGTTTCCCGGCGCATCGGTGATCGCCCTGGGAGAGAACTTCCGCTCAACGCAGCGGATCATCGGCGCGGCGGACGCGATGATCCGCAAGAACACGCAGCGCAAGCACAAGGCGCTGTTCACCGCGAACCCCGTGGGCGAGAAGATCGATGTGATTCATTGCCGCGACGAACACCACGAGGCGGCGGTCGTGCTGGACTGGTTCCGCGCCCGGCGCGAGGACGAGGGGGGGGGCGGCAAGCCCGCGTGGAAGGACATGGCAGTGTTCTACCGCACCAACGCGCTGTCGCGCGTGGTGGAGGACGCGTTCCGCAGCGCCGGCGTGCCATACGTCGTCGCCCGCGGCACGGCGTTCTATCAACGCGAGGAGATCAAGAACGCCCTCGGGTATCTGCGCATCGTGGCGAACCCCGACGATGATGTGTCGCTCGAGCGGGTCATCAACACGCCCGCCCGCGGCATCGGGGACACCTCGCTGGAGAAGATCCGCGCTGCCGCGCCGGGTCGCGGGCTGACGTTCATCGGTGCCCTGCTCGCGGTCGGCACCGGGGGTGGCGCGAGCGTCGGGGTCGATCTTACAGCCCGCGCGCAGAACGCGATCAACAAGTTCATGGCGACGCTCGACGGTTGGCGGGATGTTGCCAAGCCCGGCGCGTTCATGGGTGCCGATGCCGCTCCGACGCCCGGGGCGGGGGGCGGGTATGTGGTGGGGTCTCTCGCGGAACTCGTCGAGCGGGTCATCCGCGAGTCGGGCCTCGAGGCGATGTACAAGGCCGGTCGCACCGAGAGCGATGAGGAACGGCTGCTGAACCTGTCGGAACTGGTGACCTCAGCCCGCGAGTTCGAGGAAACGTACGACCCGGACGCTGACCCCATCCTTTCCGACCCGCGCACCCCGCAGCCTCCGGCATCGGTCAACGAGGGTCGCTCGCACGATGTCCTGACCATGCTGCACGCGTACCTTGAGCGCGTCACGCTCGTCGCCGATGTCGACAGCATCGACCCGGCCCAGGGAGCAGTCACGCTGATGACGCTGCACGCCGCCAAGGGCCTGGAGTTCGGCTGCGTGGCCATGGTCGGACTGGAGGAACGGATCCTGCCGCACGCCCGCGTCGCCGAGATGCCCGAGCAACTCGAAGAGGAACGCCGCCTGTGCTTCGTGGGCATCACCCGCGCGATGCACCGCCTGCTGCTCACCAACGCCAAGTACCGCTCGTTCCGCGGCGTGCCGGAGCGACAGATCTCCAGCCGCTTCCTCGGCGAGTTGCCGCCGGACCTCGTCAGTGCATCGGACCAATCCGGCTACGACGAACCGGGTTGGGATCGGCCCTCGATAGACTTTGCCCCGATCGCACGACAGGCGGGCGTTACGGCGCGAGGCTCGAACTGGAGTTCGAGCGACAAGCCCAGAGCCCGTGCCGGAGGGCGCGTGATCGCGCCCGGCGCGACAGTCCGTCACCCGCAGTTCGGGATCGGGCGCGTCGAGGGCGTGACGGGTGGTAACGGGGCGCGCGCGCAGATCCGCTTCCGCGATGTCGGCGTCAAGACACTGGTGCTGGAGTATGCGCGACTGGAACTGATCGACGAGGGTTGATCACGCAATGCGTCGATGGCGACGACTCCGAACGCCGGCAAGCCCCGCCAGCATCGCTGTCCCCGCCGCGATCCCCAGCCAGCCCGGACCCACGAGCGACGAGCGCGGCGCGACGACCGACGACGTGATGGGCATCGTCGGATCGGCAACCTCCATGATCCACGCCTTCACCGGCTCAAGCCGCACCGCGTAGCCGCTCTGCCCGTACGCCGCCTGGCCGAAGCCAGAAATGCTCACGGCGATTGCGCACAACTCCAGTTGCCCGTCCGCGCCCCAGGTGAACAATCCGCCGCCGGAATCGTTGACAGCAAAACTCGCCTCGTAGGGAACCGCGTTGTTCGTGCCGGGCGCATCGAACCGGACCGAGATCACGCTCGTCGCGTTCTGAAGGACGTTGGCGCCCCACATCTCCTGGTGCGGCCCGCCCCAGGTATACCCGGCGTTGTTGGGGAGTTCTGCCGCGGCCGTCACACCCCAGCCGCCCATGATGCACGGGTCGCCGGACACCCCACCCTCGGCGATGCGGTGCCATGTGTCGAATGTCTCCGCAACACGGACCATCTGCAGGTCGAGCGTGGGGTGCTGACGGATCTCGAGCGCGAGGTGCCATGTGCCGTTGCATTGGAACCAACTGTTCGGGGTACCGCCGACATGGCGCGCGGTGATGAACCACTGCGGCCCGACCGGCACGCCCGAGGAGCCGTACCACGAACCGACCGCGGCGTTCGCGGGGCGTGCCATGCTCACCATGCCCTGAACGACGATGGCTTGCGCGGGTGTCGCGGCCACGCCGAGGGCGAGAAGAGCGGCGGAAATGTGCGCGAGTGGTTTGCTGGAGGGCATGGGTTCCGACTGCTCCGGTGCCTCCCGGAAACAGAGGGATCGGCGTGTTCGGGCGTGCAGATCGGGCGCGGAACGGCACGGCCACTTTGAGTGGTGGGTCTGCGCAGGCGAAACAGGTCGTTATCGG
>CAYMWG010000153.1:0-7084 GCA_964393765.1 uncultured Phycisphaeraceae bacterium | reverse complement strand
GAGGAGGGGGGGGCGGGGGCGACAAACTCGCCGCCTCGCAGGCCCGTCCCACCGGGTTCTCCCGCAAAAAGTCCAGCGCCCGTCTTGCCCCGCCACCGGCAGCGCGGACCTTCCGCCTCCAGCAGTTCCTCTGGGTCGCCGGTGCGATCCTCTGGACTCTGCTCACCCTCGCGCTGCTGAGTTTCAATGCCGCCGATGCGCCCTCGGCCTCGATCGCCCCGCACAACAATCCCGCGGCCAACTGGATCGGTCGCTTCGGCGCGCTCGCGGCCTTCTACGCCTATCAGGTGTTCGGCCTTGGCGCATGGGTCATGGTCATCCTCTCGGGCGTCCTCCTCGCCGTCACCGCCACCGGCCGGCGCGTGACGCACGTGCCCGTCCGCTTCATCGGCGCGCTCCTCATGACCGGCGCGGTCGCGGGCCTCCAAACCCTCACACTGCCGAACACCGGCCCTGTCTCCGGGCTTTCCGGCGGCCTGATCGGCACCGTGGGTGTCGCCCGCCTTGTGGACAGTTTCAACTTCATCGGCGCGGGCGTCTGCCTGCTCGCCGCGTTCAGCATCGGCGCGGTGGTGGCCCTCGACGTGTGGGCGCTCATCGTGGCGATGTGGACGGGCCGGTTCATCATCGCCGCGGGGCGCACCGGTGGCCGCGTCGCGGTCGCCGCCGCACAGGCCGCGCGCCACCGTCGCCAGTCCGCGGCCCTCGCCCGAACCCGCGCAAACGACATCGACGACGACCAGCCACTCGCGGTCGCCCGTCTGAGCAAGCGCAAGGCCCGCAAGGCGGGGGTCGCGCCGATCGACGAAGAGGCCGGTGGCTATGGCGCAACCGAGACCTTTGACCACGATGGCGCGGGCATGAGTCCTGCGGCTGCGGGGCTTGACGATGACGAAGACGCGAGCGCCGGATCCGATGGCACGGTCCCACCCGAAGACGCTGACGACGATGCAGACCCGGCCCCCGGTGCGCCGCAGGTGTTCGACCCTGTGGCCCTCCGTGCCAAAATCGCCAAACTCCCCGTCCGCTTCGCCACGCTCACCAAGCAATCGGCCACCGAGGATGACCTTCGCAACATCCAGAACTCCGGCGACATGGAGGGCTACCGCTTCCCCGGTGTCGATCTCCTGCTCGAGCCCGAGGGCAACTACACACAGACGATGGACGTGTTTGTGCGCGATCAGGCCGGCGCTCTGGAGAAGGCCATCCGCGAGTACGGCATCGAGGGCGAGGTGGTGGGCGTCGAGTCCGGCCCCGTCATCACGCTCTTTGAGTTGCGGCTTGCCCCCGGGACCAAGGTCGCCCAACTCCAGGCGATCTCCAGCGATGTCGCCCGCTCGCTCAAGGCGGTCAACATCCGCATCGTGCCCAACATGGCCGGGCGCGACACCGTCGGCGTCGAGGTCCCCAACACGCACAAGGAGAAGGTCCGGCTCAAGGAACTGATGACCAAGAGCGAGTTGTACGGCTCGATGCGACTGCCCATGTTCCTGGGCAAGGATGCCTCCGGCGAGCCGCTCATCGCCGACCTGACCACCATGCCACACCTGCTCATCGCCGGCACCACCGGCTCGGGCAAGAGCGTCTGCATGAACACGGTCATCATGTCGTTCCTCTACACCAAAAAGCCCAACGAACTCAAACTCGTCCTCGTCGATCCCAAGATGGTCGAACTCTCCCAGTTCAAGGACATCCCGCACCTCATGTGCCCCGTCGTGACCGAGATGGGCAAGGCCGCGGCGATCCTCGAGTGGGCCGTCACCAAGATGGACGAGCGGTACGAACTCCTTGCCGAGGCCGGCTGCCGCGATATCACGGCGTACAACGATCTTCCGTGGGAAGAACTCAAAGAACGCCTGAGCCTTGAGACTCCCGAA
This sequence comes from uncultured Phycisphaeraceae bacterium, assembly GCA_964393765.1. Classification (GTDB taxonomy): domain Bacteria; phylum Planctomycetota; class Phycisphaerae; order Phycisphaerales; family UBA1924; genus JAHBXL01. The sequence goes on along the minus strand of CAYMWG010000153.1, from coordinate 5,207 downwards.
GAAGAGGCCCGCGTCCCCCGCAAACTCCCGTACATGGTCTTCGTGATCGACGAACTCGCCGATCTGATGATGACCAACAAGGAGGTCGAGACCTCCATTGTCCGAATTGCCCAGAAGGCCAGGGCTGTCGGCATCCACCTCATCCTCGCCACGCAGCGCCCGCAGGCCAACGTCGTGACCGGGCTCATCAAGTCCAACATGCCTGCTCGCATCAGTTTCAAGGTCGCCAGCGGCATGGACTCCCGCATCGTCCTCGACCAGAAGGGCGGCGAACTTCTGCTCGGTCAGGGCGACATGCTCTACCTCTCGCCGCGCAGTTCCAAACTCACCCGCGCACAGGGCACGCTCGTTGACGACAAGGAGATCAGGCGGGTCGCCAAGTTCATGCGCGAGGTCGCCTCACCCACCTTCGAGCGCCAACTCATGCAACTCCGCCCAGGCGCGGGCGCGGGTGGACCCTCCGAGGAAGCGGCGCGCGACGGCCTCCAGGCCGCCCAGCAGGACCCGCTCTTCGACAAGGCCGTCGAGATCGTCGTCGAATCCAAGCGCGGCAGCGTGTCCATGCTCCAGCGACGCCTTGCCATCGGCTACACCCGCTCCAGCCGCCTGGTCGAGGCCATGTGGCAGGCGGGCATCGTGGGCGAACACAAGGGCACCGTCGACCGCGATGTCCTGATCTCGCAGGATGAATGGCAGGCCATGAAGGAGCAGGCGGCCGCCGATGCCGCCGCGGCGGGAGGCGAGGTCGTAGACCCCAACATCGGGGAGAAACTTCGCTCCGCACAGTTCGCCGCCAACGATGACGGCCGCGCAGAGGACGCAGCCCTCGATGACGGAATCTCCGATGAGGATGATGAGGATGGCGACCCCCCATTTGATGTGCAGACCCGAACGATCCGTCCGCACTCCTCTCAGGGTGTCTGAAGATCCACTGAACCGGGGCCTGTAACTCGCCGACCCTTTGAGGCGTAATCTCTTCATGCCGCGGAGCGGAGGGAGTGGGCGCAACGTGCGCTCGCCGCGGCCGGTATCGAGCGCCCCCTTGGTCCCTCATCGCCAGTCAACTCGGGGGTTCAGCCCCCATCAAGAGCAACGAACGAAAGCATTCAGAAAAGGATCCCGCTTATGAACCGTGTCCGCGGAATGATCGTGTGCGCCGGAGTGACCCTCGGCCTTTCCACTGGCCTTGCCCTCGCGCTGCCGCCCGTTCTTGAGAAGGCTCCCAAGGGTGCCATGTTCGTGATCGCCGTTCCCAGCGTGGAGAAGTTTGAGAAGAGCATCCAGTCGCTGACCACCGCCGCGGAAATCCCCTTCCCGCTTCCCGGGATCGAGGACCTCCTCGCGATGGGTGGCATCTCCGGCGGTCTGGATCTGTCCAAGTCGATGGCAATGGTCTTCATGCCCCCGGCCGGCGGCGCGGAGGCCGCGAACGCGGAGGACATGCAGGGCGAGATGATCGTCATGCTCCCCGTCTCCGACTATGCGGCGTTCCTTCAGAACTTCAACGCCAAGCCCGGCGATGCGGGCTCGGTGGACGCGGTGACTTTCAGTGGCGAGGAGAACTTCGCCCGCAACGTAGGTGACGGTTATGCCATCATCTCGCCAAGCCGCGAACTCGTGACGGCCTTCAAGATGGGCAACCCCACCGCCAAGGCCGACATGGGCAAGGTCGGCGAGCGCATCGCCGACACCGCCGACCTCGTTGCCGTCATCAACATGAGTGTGGCCCGCCCGTTCATCGAGCGCGGCATGAAGGTAGCGCAAGACCGCATGGCCGACCAGATGGCCATGATGGGCATGGACGGTGAGGGTGGCGATGCGGACGCCCCCAGCCCCGTGATGGACTGGCTCACCAAGGCAATGGTCGCGGACGCCAAGGTCATGGTCGGCGGCATGAAGGCCGGCGGCCTGGGCGCCTCGTTCGAGATGGCCGCGTCCTTCAACGAAGGCTCCATGATGGGCAAGGCGTTCGGGGCTGCCGGCAACGCCGGCGCGCTCCTCTCCAAACTCCCCACGACCCAGTACCTGCTCGCCGCCGCGATCGACACCAGTTCGCCCGCCGTCAAGCGCGTCTTGGCCGACATGGCCGCCAAGGCCAAGGAATCGATGCCCGCCGATGCACCGCAACTCTTTGCCCCCGACGGCCTGGCGGAGGCCGACGGCCACGCCGTGGTGATCGGCATGAACCCCACCATGCTTATGGGCGGTGGTGTGCTGACCAACTCCGTCGCCTTCTCCGCGACCCGCGAGCCTGCCAAACTCGTCGCTACCGCCCGGAAGAACATGGAGACGCTCAACGGCAAGTCCTTCGGCGGAATGACCTACGAGGCCTCCTTCAAGGACGATGCCGCGAAGGTCGGCGAAACGTCCGTGGATGTCTGGCAGGTCAAGATGCAGTCCGATGGCGGCGACGGCATGAACTCGCAGGCCGCATCCATGCTCTTTGGCCCACAGGGCGGGCCCGGCGGCTACCTCGCCGAGGTTGACGGCGGCGTGATGCGCACCTTCGCCAAAAACTCCGTCATCATGGCCGCGGCGATGAAGTCCGCATCAGGCGGCGAGAACCTGACCAGCGACACCCTGATGAAGCAGGTCGGCGGGCAGTTGCCCTCGGGTCGCATTATCGAGGCGTACATCGGCACCAAGAACATCGTGGACATGATCGTCCCGATGGCCACCATGATGGGCGTGCAGATCGATCCGGAATCGATCCCCGCGCAACTCCCCCCCCTCGGGTTCGGGGTCGCGGGTGAGGGCGGCTCGGCTCACTTCGCGTTGTTCTTCCCCGCCCCTGTGCTCAAGACCATGTGGGTGCTTGGCGAAGGCCTGGCCCCGCAGATTGAGGAGATGGGCGGCTTTGGCGCTGACCCCGAGATGGAAGAAGAAGAGGCAGGGGCCGAGGAACCCGCTGGACAGCCCCGGTTCTGACGCTATACTCGTTAGATCAACTAGCCCCCCCCCCCGAGGGCTCGCTGGCAACGTGCCGCGGGCCCTCTTTATTTTTGGAACTTTGGCCCGCGCTCGCCGGGCCCATTTGCTCCCACCATGGCGTCGCCTGTCTGGCAACTCGGCAACGGCAAGGCGATCTCGCTCGACCGCCCAGCCATCATCGCCATCCTCAATGTCACGCCCGACAGTTTCTCTGACGCCGGCGAACTCACTTCTTCAGAAGCCGCGGCGGATGCAGCCGAATCCGCCCTCCGCGACGGCGCATCAATGCTCGACATCGGCGGCGAATCGACGCGCCCGGGCGCGGAAAGAGTGTCTGCTGCCGAGCAACTCAGGCGCGTCATCCCCGCGATCCGCCTGATCCGCGAACGGCTCCCCCAAGTCCCCATCAGCATCGACACCACGCTCGCGCCGGTCGCCCGCGCAGCGCTCGATGCCGGCGCCGACGCCGTGAACGATGTCGCCGCAGGGCTGGAAGATGAGGACATGCTCCCGCTCGTCGCGGAGCGTGGTGCGGGCCTCGTCCTCATGCACCGTCTGCGAACCCCCGAGCGCGACCGGTTTTCGGACCAGTACGCCTCGCCGCCCGTCTACCCGGGGCCAGGCGGCGTGGTGCAGGCCGTACGCGACTTTTTGTCCCGTCGATCCGACGCGGCCCTGTCCGCAGAGATCGGCGCGAACCGCATTGTCATCGACCCGGGCTTGGGCTTTGGCAAGTCGGTCGAGCAGAACCTCCTCCTGCTCCGCCACACCCCCCAACTCGCAGCACTCGGCTTCCCGGTGCTCAGCGCTCTCAGCCGCAAGAGTTTCACGGCCCGGGCCGCTGGCCTTGGGCCCGACTCGCAACCCAAAGCCCGCCTCAGCGCATCACTCGGCCTCTCGATTGTCCATGTGCTTGCCGGAACAAGACTTTTCCGCGTCCATGACGTTCGGGAACACCACGAGGCGCTCACCGCAGCCTGGGCCGCGCTCAATACAACCTGACTACCAGAACCCTATCGGACCTGCTGTTTCGTCAGCAACCTGCGGCCCACGCTCGCCCGAGGCGTAGAATCCGCACCAATCTGGCCCGCCCGCGGCAGGAAGCCGACAGGGGGAGCCGGTCCGGGGGCGAGGGGGCCAAGCAGGCCCAGGAAGGAACTTTGATCCATGGCGAGCGCGAACGTTTCCGAGTTTACCGATGGCAACTTTCAGACCGAAGTGCTGTCCTCCACCCAGCCCGTGCTGGTCGATTTCTGGGCCGAGTGGTGCATGCCCTGCAAGATGCTCACCCCGACCATCGAGGCGATCGCCGACGAGTTCAAGGGAAAGGTCAAGGTCGGCAAGGTCGACACCGACTCGAACCGCGAGACCGCCGTCAAGTACGCCATCTCCGCGATCCCAACCGTCATCATCTTCAAGAACGGGCAGGTCGCCAAGAAGTTCGTCGGCCTTCAGAACAAGGCCGATTTTGAGAACGCGCTCCAGACACTTATGAAGTAAGCTGTTGCCCTGATAGAACACGGCCCGGGCGCTCGATGCTTTCGAGCGCCCGGCCAGCTTTTTCACCGACCTGTCCGCGCAGTCCCCGCCGCCACTCTTTGCTCCGGCACCGCACGCTTCAAGGACTTCTGCATGCCCCCATCCGGTTCCAGCGCGCCCTCGGGGATTCCAGGCTCCAGGAAGATCCGCTGCGGCGTCGTCGGCGTGGGACGCATGGGCCAGCATCACGCCCGCGTCTATGCCCAGCTCCCCGAGTGCGAACTCGTCGGCGTCGTTGACGCCAAGCCCCAACGCCGTGCCGAGCTGGCGGAAAAACATGGGTGCGCCGAGTTCGAGACCGTTGACCAGCTTCTCGCCGCAGGCGTTGATGCGGTCAGCGTCGCGGTCCCCACGACGTTTCACCGAGTCTCCGCCGAGCCGCTGCTCTCAGCGGGAGTCGCGTGCCTGATCGAAAAACCCCTCGCCGGCACCGTGGCCGAGGCGGCGGCGATCAAAGAGATCTCCGACCGCACCGGCTCGGTCCTGATGGTCGGGCACATTGAGCGGTTCAACCCGATCATGCGTGCCTTCCGCCGCGCTCAGGAACTGGGCCCCCTGATCAACACCCGCTTCACGGAAGTGCATCGCGTCTCGCCGATGACCTTCCGCTCGGTCGATGTCGGCGTCGTGATGGACATGATGATCCATGACCTGGACGTCGTGCTGATGCTGATGGACGGGCAGGAGCCTGATGAGATCCACGCCTCCGGCGTTCCGGTCGTCACCGAGCACGAAGA
>CAYMWG010000152.1:0-7084 GCA_964393765.1 uncultured Phycisphaeraceae bacterium | reverse complement strand
CGCCGCAGGCGCATCGCCAGGTACCAGATCAGCATGGCATAGAGGACGGGCAGGATCACGGGTGGGTGACGCCTCGGATGTACCGGACTTCCAAAGTGCGATCGTAGAGCGCCTGAGCGCAGATGCCCTCGCAACGGTCTGGAGAACGGTGCCACCACTTCAAGCCCCGGATTGGAGAGCGGTGCTACCCATGCACCTGGCCGTAGGCGCGATCGGCGGCTTGGTGCATCCGTCACAACCCATCGCTCGCGCTCCGGGCTCTGACAAGGCACATCGAATGGGTCTACTTCCCGGCCTGGAAGAACGCCTTGAGGGAGTCGTAGATGTCATCTCGACCGTTCACGCGGCTCACCACCACTCGCCCGCCGGGATCGCCCCCGAAGGCCTCTCGCATGACGTTGATGAAGTTGCCGCTCCCGTAAGGGCTGGCGACCTGGCAGTAGCCGAACATGTTGCACAAGGGGACAAGGTGCTTTTCGAGGAGTTGCACGCACACGCGGTTGTCGGCCTCGGAGGAGTTGTCGCCATCGGAGAAATGGAACAGGTAGATGTTCCAGTCCGCCGCGTCGTACGACGCCTGGAGGATTTCGTGGGCCTTGGTCAGCGCGCTGCTGATCCGCGTGCCGCCGTCTTCCCGCACGCTGAAGAAGGTCTTGCGGTCGACCTCGTGGGCCTGCACATCGTGGACAATGTACCTGGACTCGATGCCCTGGTAGTTGCGCCGGAGCCAGGTGTCGATCCAGAACGCCTCAAGCCGGACGAGTTCCTTCTGCTCATCACCCATCGAACCCGAGACGTCCATCATGTAGATGATGACAGCGTTGGACTGAGGCTTCTTCACCTCGTTCCAGGACCGGAACCGGAGGTCGCGTTTGATGGGGATGATGACCGGGTTGGCGGGGTCGTAGGTGCCCAGGGCGAGTTGACGCTTGAGCGCCTCGCGGAAGGTGCGCTTGAAGACGCGCAGGGATTGTGGGCCTACCGGGCGTACGCCGCTGTACTTGTCGCGCACGGTCGTCAGGTGGTGCTCGCCGCGCGGCTCGATCCGGGGCAACTGCAACTCCTGACCGAGAATCTCCGCGAGTTCGTCGAGGGAGACGTCTACTTCGAGAATGTGCTTGCCTGGTTGATCTCCGCCAGAGGACTTCTTGCCGGAGTTCTGAGCGGCATCGCCCTCCTGCCCGTCGCCCATTCCCACGCCAGAAGAGTTGTCGCCGTAGCGGAAGGTGGGGATGTCGATGTCGTGGACGGGGATGGACACCACCCGATCGCCCTCGCGCGCAATGAGTTCGCCGCGCGAGATGAACCGGCGCAGGTCCTTACGGATCCGGCCGCGGACGATCTGGCGGAAGCGCTGGTGGTCCTGTTCGATCTTGTTAACCATGAGATCCTGCAAGGCGGTGCGCACCGGAGCGGAAGAGGTTGCATCGGTTCTCGCTGAGGGCCGGATAAGCGGGGTGTGGGGAGCGTGCCGCCTGCGCGACATCATGCCGCACCCAGTTGGTTATATGGACCGCGCTGACGGCGGGTACGGGCCGACCGGTCCCGCGCCGGTTGGTTGGCGGGCAGCGCGGAGTCGGCGCGTCAGCCACAGGCTGGCGACGATGCCGAGGGGCAGGGCGACCAGCAGTTCCGTAGCGCGGTTCACCAGGTCGGCGGCGATGCCGGGGGCGAGTGCATCGACAGTCGCTCCCGGCTGCCCGGTGACTGTGCCCGCACCTCCCGGCCCAAGCATGGCATGGACAAGCCCGACGGTCCACTCCCGGAGACCAAGGGGGATTGGAGAGAGCATCGCCCCCTGCGCTGCCGCGGCGATCCCAGCGGCATCGCGAACGCCGATTGGCTGTCCGACCATCGCGAACACGCAGAGGTATCGCGCGATCCAGATCGTCATATCAAAGATGCGGAATCCCACGGCCGCACCGTAGAGCGCGACCGCGCGACCGCGGCCGGCATCGGGCGAGTTTCTCCAGAGCAGGAGCGCGCCGACGAGGCACGCAGCGCCGATCGCGCTGAGCGTGCCGAAGACCCACGACGACCCAAGCGGGGCGGTGGCCATAGCGGCTGCCAGCATCACGACCAGCGCCACGATGCCGCACAGCAACTGCTCGACGATGATGCGCACGGACTTCCGCACCGGGATGCCGTTCGCGAGCCGGTGGTACGCGAGGCGCCCGAGCAGGCCGGGGCGCAACGGGAGGTGATTGAGCAGCCAACTCGACAGAATGAGCGCGTGCATTTCCGCGAGTGTCACCCGACCGTGCCGGACGGTCAGGACCCAGAACGAGGCCGAGACCATCGCGATGTTTGCAAGTGGGAGCGCGACGGCGGCGAGGACAAGCCAGGGACTTGAAGCGCGTGCAGCGGCGAAGGAATGTGAAAACGATTGCGTGCGCGACGAAACCGCCACGATGGCCGCGGCAAGGAGTGCGGCACCGATGGCATAGGCCAGCAAACGCCCGATGAGCACGCGCCTCGGAGACTTCGCACCCACGACAGGTTCCGGCGCGTCCTGCATGTCACCCGCCTTGGGGCTTGGGTGGCGGGGTTACGAGTGGCGGGGGAGTCGGAGAGGTCGCATCGCTCGGCGGAGCGGGCGCGGGCACCGGAGCGGGAGCAGCGGAACCAGGTGACGGCGACGAGGTACCGGCGGGAGCCGACGCGCCCGGGGTTGGGGCTTGGGAGGCCGCATCGCGCGTGTCGAAGGTGGCGATAGTCTTGGCACCCTCTGCCAACCGATCGCGCAGGAGGTCCGCGAAGGCCTGGAGTGAGGGGCGCGATGTCCAAGCGTCCGCCGCCAGCGGCGGCGCATCCGCGGTTGAGACGCGTGTCGCGAGGACGAACTTCAGGATCGACTCATCGGATTCCTTGATGGCTTCGAGATCCAGCGCCGTAAACGGCCTGAGTTGTCCGCCCGCGGGGCAGAGAACGAGCAGGAGCAACTTCTCTGCGGGATCGGCCGCGCGGAACCTCGCGACGGCGGCTGCGAGAACGGCGTCAACCTCTTCCTTGATGGCGGGAGTGCCGGCCTCGGCACTGGCGACGAGTTGCTCGATGAATGCGAGGATGGATTCGGCCATCTCCCGAGTGGTGCCCTTCTCTATCCACCCTGCGAGCGCCGATGCGTCCGCGCCGGATCGGAGCGTGACCGATCGCTGGATGGTGTCCGTCTCGGAGGAGAGACAGAGCGGGCCGGTGTCGTAGAAGCCCTGGTCGCCGAGTTTGAATCCCTGTACCACCCGCCACCTGAGTCGAGCCGCCTCGCCGCTGATGCGCTGGAGGATGCCGCCCAGGACACCGGAGTCCGCCCACACGGTGGCCTCGAAGCGTTCGCCGGGCATGAGCCGCAAGCGACGGTTGAGCCAGACAACTTCCTGGAGGCCCGCGAGCGAAAGGCGTTGCACGCCGACATCCACGATCGGCGCGAGCAGGAAGCGGCTGTTGATAGGCTTGTCGGGTCCGACGGCCATGGGGAACTGCGAGGTATTGACAATCACGAAGCGCATCTGGATCTTGTCGAGCAGTCGAGTTTCCGTGCCGATGACCTCGACGAACACATCCATGAACCGGCGGGGATCGGTGACCATCGCCTCCACGCTCTGGGGGATGGCATCGGCGAGGTCCTGAAGTTTGCGCGCCAGGTTGGTGGGCGCGGGCGGCTTTCCGGTGAGTTGGATCACGCGCGTCCGACAGAAGGAACCAGCGATCGAGCCGGCCAGGCGGCGGGAGAGTTGCGTGTACAACTCGATGGCCTTGTCCTTCTGACCCTTCTCCTCTGCGAGCATTCCGAGGCCGATGGCCGCCAAGGAGTCCTCTCTCGCGAGGCTCAGAAGTTCCGTCTCGGCCTCCTGGAGCCGCCCCTGGCGCAGGTGCAGGAATGCGGCAAGGCGGGCGAGTGTCTGCGCATCGACCTGGGCATCGGCCTTGAGCGCCTCGAACTCCGCGCTCGCTTCCTCGGTCGTGCGGCCCGACCACAACCGCAGCCACACGCGTTCTAACCTGAGGGATCGGGCGGTCGTGACGGCCTCCTCCTCGGACATCCCCTCGGGTCGTTTTTCGGGCGTTTCAAGCAACTCCAGCACCCGGCGGATCGATTCGGCGGCTTCCTCGATCGCGTAGCCGATCGACTCGGCGGTGCCCAGGGACGCCGCGGCGATGACACGGCTGCGCTCGAACGGCACGGCCAGCCGGACCTCCGAAGGGTCGGCAACCTGCGTGAGGAGTTCTCCGGACTGCACGATGCGGTCGCGCCTTGCGCGGAGTTGGGCCCGCTCGTTCTCGACCTGGTCGGTCAGCCTTCGGATCAGGGCTTCTGCGCCGAGCGTGTTCCAGTCCGAGACGATCGCCTCAGCGCTTTCCTGCGGCGACATCTTCTCAGCGCGCGCCTCGTGAAGCCTTGCGAGGGTGTTATAGAACCGCTCCGCGCCGCGCACCGCGCCGCCCGCGGCAAGTTCCTCGGCCATTGCGGCGTGGACCTCGGGGTCGAAGGGATCGGCCTTGAGGACGTTGGTGAGCAACTCAAACCGGCCGACCGCATCGGGTACGCGCTCGGAGAAGAAAGCGAGGGCGAGGGTGGCCGCGTCCTTGTTGGTGGGATCGAGTTGGCAGGCGAGGGTCAGCGCCCGCGCAAAGCCCTCATCATCGCCGCGCTCACGCTTGAGGAGTGCGGCGTCCATGGCCAGGCGAGAACGGATCGCGGGATCGATCCCCTCGCCCTTGCTCCCAAGGAAGTTCTCGTAGGCCGTAAGGCGGTCATCGACGTTCTGCAGGCGGCTGATCCGGGAGGAGACGATCGAGAGTTGGGTGACGGTGTCGCGCGGATCGAGCGCGAGCAGTTCGCGGTTGAGCGCATCAACCCGATCGGCATCGCCTGCGGAGGTCCAGGCCTGGATCAACAGGCGGAGAATGTCTTGGTCGCCGGGGTCGGTCTGGCGGGCCACTTCGAGCAGTTCCGCCGCGATGCGGTAGTCTCGCTCCGCGGGCGCGGAGACCAGTTTCAGGTCGGCGAGGGCGACCCGGGTGAGGGAGCGGGCGGCCATCCCAAACGCCTCATCGGCGGCGGGCGGCGCTGGCACAAGCGCTGCGGGAGCCGGGGGCGGAGCGATCGTCGGCTCATTTGGCTGGGAGCCTGTGGCGAACGCAGGCGCGGCGGCGAGGGCCAGCAGGACGGCCGGAAGAACAACCAAGGGGGACCGTTGCATGCTCATGGGTTCCAGAAGAAGAGGACGCCGATGCCCACGCCTATCGAGCCGACAACCGGCAGCACTTCGACGATTCCTGTGAGCCGCGGATGAGCGCCTTGGAACATCCGCGAGGCATTGAGAGCGAAGATGAACTGTCCCGCGGCGATAAGGAGGCTCCCACCAAGAACGCACCCGCGGATCGAGAGGTTCATGCGGGCGGGCCATTCCGCGGCGATGACCAGCCCGAAGACGACCATTACGAACGCCCACGCCGTCATGCAGACCCCGAAAACGGCGCGGGTGAGACGCTGACTCAGGCCCATCGTGGCCACTCCCAGTCCCGGCCCCGAGCGCCGGGAAGCGGTGCCTCCGACCGTCAACCCATGGCCATGGAGACCAAGAACTCTGCGTTGGTCTTGACCTTGCCCAGGCGGCTCTTGAGCAGTTCCATCGCCTCGACAACGTTCATATCTGCGAGAACCTTGCGAAGGCGGTAGACGAGTTCAAGTTCCTTGCGGTCGAGGAGCAGTTCCTCGCGCCGCGTGCCGGAGGCGGCAACATCGATGCAGGGATAGATGCGCTTGTCCATGAGTTTGCGGTCGAGGTGGAGTTCGCTATTGCCGGTACCCTTGAACTCCTCGAAGATCACCTCGTCCATCTTGGAGCCGGTGTCGACCAGCGCGGTGGCGATGATGGTGAGCGAGCCGCCGTTCTCGATGGCGCGCGCTGCGCCGAAGAACTTTTTGGGGCGCTGGAGCGCACCGGCATCGATACCGCCGGACATGATGCGTCCGGTGTGGGGCATCTCGTTGTTGTACGCGCGGGCGAGGCGGGTGATGGAGTAGAGGAGGATCACCACGCCCTCACCGAACTCGACCATGCGCCGGGCCTTCTCGATCACCATCTCCGCCACCTGCACATGGCGTGCGGCCTGCTCGTCGAACGTGCTCGCCACCACCTCGATGTTCGGATCATCGCAGTTGCGGCGGAAGTCCGTCACTTCCTCGGGACGCTCGTCCACGAGCAGGACGATGATCCGAGTGTCGGGGTAGTTCTTCGAGATCGCCTTGGTCATCTTCTGGAGCAGGACCGTTTTGCCGGTGCGGGGCGGTGCGACGATGAGCGCACGCTGGCCCTTACCCACGGGCGCCACAAGGTCCACAATGCGGCACTCGATCTCGTTGGGCGTGGTCTCGAGGATGAACCGCTTCTCGGGGTGGAGCGGCGTCAGGTCCTCGAAACTCGACAGACGGCCGATGGTCGCCGGCGGCTTGCTGTTGACCTCGTCCACTCGCAGGAGCGCAAAGTATTTTTCGCTCTCCTTGGGCGGGCGGATCGCGCCGCGGACCACCATCCCCTTCCGCAGGCCGAAGCGCCGGACCATCGTGGGTGACACATAGATGTCGTCCGGGCCGGACAGGTATGAGTTTTCCGGCGAACGCAGGAACCCGAACTTGTCGGGCATGATTTCGAGCGTTCCTTCGCCGAACATCAGCCCCTGCTGCGCAGCGCGGGCCTTGAGAATCTTGAAAATCAGGTCCTGCTTGGGGACCTGGTAGACGTCCTCAAGCCCCGTCTCCTCGGCGACCTTGTGCAGTTCATCGATCTCCATCCGCTGGAGTTGTGAGATCGTCAGACCCTTGCGGGCCTTCTCGATGTCGCCCTTGGCGATGACCTTCTCGAGCTCCGCTGCCTCGCGTTCGAGTTCCTCATCCGACGGCAGGGAGAAGTCCATCGAACGGTGATGCCAACCGCCGCCACCACCACTCCCGCCTCCGCTACCCCCACTACTCGGGCCATGGCCACCACCACCACCACCCATTTCCGGTCCCACGCCGCGGCGCTTCTTTCGCTTGCGGCGGTTCTTTCCGAATCCACCACCATCGTTGCTCCATCCGCCC
>CAYMWG010000151.1:0-7163 GCA_964393765.1 uncultured Phycisphaeraceae bacterium | reverse complement strand
GTTCAGGGCAAGCGCGATGAGGCCGACGCAGGTGGAGCGGTTGGTGCGCATGGGACAAGCGTACGAGGGCTTTATTCCCCCGGCGTGGGACCATCGGCCGAGCCGGTGCGCAGGTAGAGGAGGCGGACATCGTGGCCCAGCGGGCGGGCGCGGAGAAGTTGGTAGCGCCGGGCATCGGCGAGCGATGGGGCGGTGCGCCCCGCCGCGGCGGGCAATGCCTGATCGTCTCCCAGGATCAACGGGCCGATGTAGACGCGGAGTTCATCGGCGAGGTCCTGCTGGAGGAGTCGCCCGAGCAGGCGCGGGCCGGGCTCGACGAGCACGTTGGTGGCGTCGTGGGCACGGGCGAGGTGCGCGAGCACGGCGCGGAGCGAGACTTCATCGGAGTTCGGCTCGGTCGGCGCACTGTCGTTCGCATCGGCCACCAGCACTTCGACGCCGCGGGAATCCAGTGCCCGCGCGAAGTCCGGCTTGCTAGCCACAGCGCTGGCGGTGGTGGCGATCGTCAGCGGGGCGTACACGAGTGTCTGCAAGAGATTGCACGCCGGGGGAAGTTCCAGGCGCGGATCGATGACGACCCGGCGCGCGATCCGACGGACTTGCGCCCCCCCAACACCACGCGCGGTCAGTCGAGGGTTATCCGCCAGCACCGTGCCGATCGCCGTGAGGATGCAATCCACCCGTGCGCGGAGGCGGTGGACCTCGCGCCGCGAGGCCTCGGAAGATATCCACTGGCTGGCGCCGGCGCGCGTCGCGATGCGCCCGTCGATCGTCTGGGCCCACTTGGCGATGACCCACGGAAGGCCGGTGGTGATGCGCTTGCAGAAGGGATCGGCAAGGCGCGTGGCCAGGGGGCTTGCATCGGTGAAGTCGCACGGGATGCCCGCAGCGCGGAGTCTGGCCGCGCCGCCGGTCGAAACCGGGTTTGGGTCGGGCCGCGCGCAGACCACACGGCCGATGCCGGCGCTGATGAGCGCCTCGCAGCAGGGGGGCTGCTTGCCGAAGTGGGCGCAGGGCTCGAGCGTGACGTACGCGGTCGCGCCGGCGGGGTTATGGCCGACGCGCGAACAAGCGGCGAGTGCCGCGACCTCGGCGTGCGGGCCGCCGAACTTGTGGTGATGCCCGATGCCGATGACCTTGTGATCCGCCCCCGCCGCGACGATCACGCACCCGACCATGGGGTTGGGCTCGACATTCCCGGCCGCGCGGAGCGCGCTTCTCGCGGCAAGATCGAGCATGGCGCGGGGGGTCGGCACGCGGGAGGGTAGCGAACGCAGGGCGCGCAATACGGATTCGGATTGACCCTTGCGCTGCTGCGGGCTTTAGCCCCGAGAGGGGCCAAGCCGCAGAAGAACCCCCGCGCAGCGCAAGCGTCCGCTGGCGAGGAACATACTCCTCACTCCTCATCCACATCAAGCCTGTTGCGGACCATCTTCGCCTTGTTCTTCTCGCCCGCATCGTCGTAGAGTTCCGACAGGCGCATGCCGACGCGGAAGAAGTTGCTCTGCCGCTCGAAACTCGGCGCGACATCCTCGGGCTTGCTGATGCGGCGGAAGGCGTCCTCGAAGATCGGGATCGCCGCCGCGGCGGGCTTGCCCTCATCGGAGAGCAGCCGCTCGACCGCGGCGAGCGCATCGACGACCACCGTGCCGTCGTTGGGGTACTTGTTGGCGACCTCGCGGAGGATCGCCCACGCCTTGCCGAGTTCGCGCGCTTCGGCCCACGCCTGAGCCTGGTTGAAGCGGGAGCGCGCGACAAGGTCGGGCCGGCTGATGAACTGCTTGGCGCACCAGTCCCACAGGTCGCACTGGGCCTTGGCCCCATCGGTGCTGCGGATCAGCGGGCTGATGATCTCCATGGCGAAGTCGGGGAACTCGAGCGAGCACAGGCGCATGACGGCGCGGCACCACTCGTTCTTGTCCGCCCCGGACATCTCGCCGATCTCGCCGAGTTTCGCCGCGGCGAGCCACGCGGGCGCGTAGCCGGGCGCGGCCTCGACGGCGGCCTTGAGCAGCATGTCGTGGGTGGCGCTGTCGGCGGGGCGCGCGGCGAGCGTCGGCGCGGGCCACGCGGGGTCAGGTGTGGGGGGGTATGTTGCGTCGGCTTGGGCCTTGGGCTTTGCTGTTCCGGTGCGCGTGCGCGGACCGGAGAGCGGGGCATCCGCGTCCGCCTCTTCCACTCCCACCGCGCGGGCGCGCCCGATGCGCTGCGCGGCATCAACCAGCACGATCGACGCGGCGAGGTCGCGCGCCGAGGCGCGCAGCAGGCCGGCGGACAGGCCGACCTGGGAGTGCGACACGGTGCGCCCTGTCTGCGGGTCGGTGACGTTGCCGCGGAGGTCCTCATACTCGTCGTAGCGCCCCTCGCGGAAGTCCCACAGGGTATTGTCGCCGCGCCGGGCGAGGTAGCCGACGTAGGCGTGCGCGACATCCGGGCCGGAGACCGAGACCTCGACGGTGGGGACGCCGATCGCCTTGCCGCAGTGCGCGGCGAAGTAGGCCTGCTCCTCGCACACGCCGCCGACCTTCTTGATGTTTTCGAGCGTGTAGCCGCCGTCGGCCTGCCAGATCTTCTTCTCAGAGCCGTACTGGAATGCGTTGGTGTCGTACGCGATGGAGCCGTAGACCATGCCGATGTTGCGGTTGCTCTGGTAGCGCTTCTGCGCCCAGCGCAGGTCGTCGATGCTTGCGCGGATGTCCACGATGTGGACGAGGAGTTCGGGCGGGGTGGAGGCGGGGGCGAAGAGCATCCGGCCGTAGTTGGCCGCGAAATAGTCGAACGCTTCGGCGGCGGCGATGGCCTCGGCGGGGGGCAGGCCGGGGGAGCGATCCGGCGCGGGCCGCTGCCTGCTGTTGCGGGCGCGGGCCTTCTCCAGCGCACGCACCTGCTCGGGCGTGAGGCCATCGGGTCGGCGCGGCGGGAAACGATCCTTATCAAACACCACGCAGATCGCGGCGACGAGGTTGGACATGTTCGCGCTGTCGGCCAGCGCCTTGGGACGCTGCTCGATCAGCGAGGCGAGGACGGTGTACACCTCCTCGGGCTTGTCGGAGTAGGAGAGCGTGAGCGCGAGGCGGCGCGCCAGCACTGGGTTGGCCAGCAGCGTTGGAAGGACCCGGGCGCGGAGTTCGGGTTTGAGCGCCGTGAGTTGACCGACGATGCGCCGCCACGCACCGGTCTCGATCAGCGCATCGATCCGCTGGTTGAGATCGGCGTGCGCGATCGCGAGATCGAAGAGGCGCTCGAACTGGGGCAAATGGGTCTTGGACTCGGGCGTGTCGGGGAGCGCGGCGACCAGCCGGTCGAGTTCGGCGAGCAGCGCATCCTCGAAGGAGCCGGTCGCGTGCGGTGCCTTCGCGGCGGGCGGCTTGGCGGGGAGGGGAGCGGAAGGCTGGGCAAGCACCCCGCCGGAGAGCGCGAGACCCGCCAGAACGATGATCGTGAAGCGGTGCATGGGTTTGTCCAGCCTACCCGGAGACGTTCTGAACCTCAATACCAACCTGCGGAAACGGGAGAGGTTGCCGGTCGAGAAACCGGAAGAAGAGAGGCAGTGGCTGTGTTGCCTTGGCCCCGGAAGGGGCCGCGGGTTGTAGCCACGGGCAAGGTCGCGCTTCGCGACCGCCGCCCGTGGAACAGGCAGGGTCCACACAACTGCGTCTTTCCAACCTGCTCGCCCCGGCAGGGGCGAAGGCGTGATCAGTCGCGCGCGTGCTTCCTCCGCCCCTGCCGGGGCGGAAGATACTCCAGAACAGAATGAGCGACAGTGACCGTTTCCACGGGTTGCGCTTCGCTCACCCGTGGCTACATTCCGTCACCCCTTTGGGGCGAAGAGTTCATATGCAACAAGTGGCGCGCGGCTCACACTGAGTTCGTCTCCTCGAGTGCATCGCCCCCTGCGCGCCTTAAGCGAAAGAACTCGCGAAGGATCGCGCCGCACTCGTCCGCGAGGACGCCCGCGATGGGGGTCACGCGGTGGTTCAGGCGCGGGTCCTCGGTCAGCCGCATCAGCGAGCCGCACGCCCCGGCCTTGGGGTCGGGGCAGCCAAACACGAGCCGCCCCAGGCGGGCGTTGACGATCAGGCCGGCGCACATCGCGCAGGGCTCGAGCGTGACGACGAGCGTGCAGTGGTTGAGCCGCCAGTCGCCGACGGCCGCCGCGGCCTGACGGATCGCCAGAAGTTCGGCGTGCGCGGCCGGGTCTTTGTCGAGGTGGCGGCGGTTGTGGGCCTCGGCGAGGGTGCGCCCGGTGTCCGTCTCATAGACGACCGCGCCGACGGGAACCTCGCCGAGCGCGGCCGCCGCGTGCGCGAGCGCGAGGGCGCGGCGCATCATGGCGAGATCGGCGGTGGTGGGGGGCATCATTCATCATCCGGTTTCGCGAACGGGTCCGCATCACCGGTGTTGTGCTCCCCCGCCACCCGCTTGGCCGGAAGCACGCGCAGGAGGAACACGCCCAGTTCATAGAGTAAGTACAGCGGCACGGCCAGGAGCATCATCGAGAGCGGGTCGGCGGGGGTGAGGACCGCGCCCAGCACCGCGCAGATCAGCACCGCGTGACGCCGATACTTCGTCAGCATGTCGGTGGTCACGATCCCCGCCCAGCCCAGCAGCAGGACGACCACGGGCATCTGGAAGGCGATCGCCAGCGCGAGCGCCAGGTTCAGCACGAGCGAGACCGAATCGGCCACGCGGTACTGCTGCGAGATGAGTGTCGCCCCCGCCATCCATGTGCCGACAATCGCGCGCTCACTCCCACTGACCACTGCGCAGACCCGGAGTTGATGGAGACTCTGGTTGTACCACATGGCGCCCAGCGCCGGCTCGGGCGGGTCGGCGGCGAGGACGGGCACGATCGGAAAGACGATCTCCGGCGCGGGCGCGGCGGTGGTCACGATCATCCCCGGCATCGAGGCGTTGAACTGCACAAAGAAGAACAGGATCGTGGGGAGCATGACGTAGTACAGGAACACCGCCGAGAGAAAGGTCAGCACCGCGCTGAGCGGCGCGAGCAGGTAAGCAAACCGCCGCTCGTGGGCATAGAGGCCCGGTGCAACGAACCGCCAGAGTTGGTACACGATCCAGGGCGCGCCGACGAGGATCGACAGCACGATCGAGACCTTCATATAGGCGGAGAACACCTCGAAGGGATTGGTGACCTGGAGGTTCGGGGCCTGGTTCCCGCTCAGGAGCGCCTTGTACACCGGCTCAACCAGGAATCCCAGGATCACCTTGCCGAAGTAGAGCGACACACCCAGGATCGGGAGGAGGCCCATGATCGCAAATAGCAGGCGGCTGCGGAGTTCCTCCAGATGGTCGCCAAAGGGCATGATCTTGTCGCCAAACTCGGCCTTGGGCATGATGGGCAAGGGTACACGGCCCCTCCCGGCGATCAGGCGGAGTACGGGGCCGCGAGGAGGTCGCCGGTTGGTGGTGTAATTTACACCATCTAGTGGTGGATTTTACACCACCAAGTGGCCGAAAATACACCATGCTGTCTCGCGCCCTTCAACCAACCCTCGAAGCCGCCTTGGCCGACACGCCCGTGGTCCTCCTCCACGGAGCGCGCCAGGTCGGCAAAACCACACTCGCCAAATCGGTGGCGGCGCGTGGGAGCCGCTACCTCACGCTCGATGATGGTCCGGTCCTGGCCGCGGCCACCACCGACCCCGACGCGTTCATCGCGGGGCTCGACGGGCCGGTGGTCATCGATGAGGTGCAGCGGGCGCCGGACCTCTTCCGCGCGATCAAGTCGCATGTTGATCGGGACCGCACCCCCGGTCGCTTCCTGCTCACGGGGTCGGCGAATGTGCTGTTGCTGCCGCGGGCCTCGGAGTCGCTGGCGGGCCGGATGGAGATCGTGACGCTCTGGCCGCTCTCGCAGGGAGAACTCGGGGGCCGGCGCGAGAGGTTCATCGATGCGCTGTTCGAGTCGTCCAAGGGCGGATCGCCGAAACTGCGTACGGGTGAGCACCGCGGAAACATTGTCGAGCGGATTGTTCGCGGCGGATTCCCGGAGGCGGCATCGCGCGTGGACGAAGATCGCCGGCGAGCGTGGTTTGAGGCGTATCTCACGACGATCTTGCAGCGCGACCTTCGCGACCTCTCGAACATCGAAGCGTTGGCGTCGATGCCCGCGCTGCTCTCGGTCCTGGCCGCGAGGAGCAGCGGCCTGCTGAACAGCGCCGACCTCTCGCGGAGCCTGTCGATTCCGGCGACCACGCTCAGGCGGTACCTCGCGCTGCTCGAGGCGATCTTCCTGTTTGTGCCGCTCCCGGCCTGGACCAGCAACTTGGGTTTGCGCGCGGTCAAGTCGCCCAAGGCCTTGCTCGCGGATACGGGCCTCGCCTCGGCGCTCCTGGGGGCCGATCGTGCTCGCGTGACGGCCGAGCCTTCCCTGCTTGGTCCCCTCCTGGAGAGTTTCGTGGCGATGGAACTGCGCAAGCAGGCGGGCTGGAGCCGGCCGCGGGTCCGTGTCAGTCACTTCCGCACACACCTGGGTCGCGAGGTGGACATTGTGCTGGAAGCCGCGGACGGGCGGGTCGCCGGGGTGGAGGTCAAGGCGGGGACCGCGGTCACCCAGTCGGACTTCAACGGCCTGCGGACCCTGGCGGAGGCGACTGGCGAGCGATTCGTGGCGGGCGTGGTGCTGCACGGGGGCGCGGAGATTGTCCAGTTCGGGCCGCGGCTGCTGGCGGCACCCCATTCTTCCTTGTGGGAGACCTCGGACAAAGCCCCGACGCGGCCCAGATAACTGCTTGGAACGAAACCTGCCGAAGGTTTGGACGGAACAACCCTTGCGGCGCGTCATGGTGGGGAGCGGAGCACTGTGGCTTGGGACACGACGACTTCTCCAGCGCGGAGGCCTTGGTTTCGCGTGCCGTCGAGGGCGATCAGGACGCCCTGCGCCGACTGTGGGCGCGCCACCGTCGCTGGGTCGCGGCGATTTTGCTTGCGCACATGCCGCGGGAGGCGGAGGTTGATGACCTGCTTCAGGATGTCGCGACGCTGGTGGTGTCGAAGATCGGCGGGCTCCGCGGCGGGGAGCAGTCGCTGCGGCCGTGGCTGCGGGCGATCGCGCTGAGCGTTGCCAAGACCCGGGGTCGGCGCACGCAGGTCCGCAAGGCGGGGTGGCTGAGGCTTGTCAACTGGGCGGGAAACTGGGG
>CAYMWG010000150.1:0-7163 GCA_964393765.1 uncultured Phycisphaeraceae bacterium | reverse complement strand
AGGACTGATGCCTGCGCCGCAGATTGATCCGACTCGGCCTCGCCATCGGCGGACTCGAAGGGCGGGCCGACGAACGCACGCTCATCCGGTGCGACTTCCTCGATCTTGGATTCTTCCGGCGAGTGGACGGGACCAGCGGGATCAGCGAGGTCCGGTTGCGGCGTGCCGGGCATGCCTGGTGGTGGCGCGCTGGCCCTCGGGCTTTTCGGCTGTGATTCTTCCGCCGGCGGTGGCGACGGTTCTGCCTGTTGCACGGGCCGGACCGAAGCGGGCACCGGGGGCGTGTGTGTGTGTGTCTTTTGGGGGGGGAGTGCCGGTGCCTGCGGTTCCGCTGGGGCGGCAGAGGTAGCCGTTGCTTGATCGCTTGCGGCGGCAAGCGTTGGTGGAGTAGGTGGCGCGGGTTGCCCCGCCGGAGCGGGGTTGCCCGCCGAGGGATCGAGCGCGGGCTGCACGACATCGGACTTGAGAGCAACGTGCTCAGTCGGATCGGCAAAGCCCATCCAGTTCTCGGTGTCCTGATCGGACTCTGCGATGCCCAGCAGGAGGCGCTTGATCTCCTCAGGCTCGGGTAGCAAGGGCGCAGGCCTGATGGCAACAACCGGGGCGGGGGGCGGCGGAGAGGGGGGGGAAGAGTCATCGGCCCACGCGATCGTCATGGGCGCAGCGGCACTGTTCAGGTCCTCGCGGGTCTGGTTGTCCGAGGTGTCCGCAACGCCGACTCCATCGGCCAGCAACGCCGCAGCGATGTGCGCAGCGAGACTCAGAGCGATTGAGCCCGCGACCAACCGAACTGGCTTGGGACCATGCATTCGATCGAATAATAGGTTCGATCAACTCCTGGCCATTGCTCCGCCCGCTCGGTGTTTGATCGGTTGAGGATGCAGCGTGTTTCGGTTTCGCGCATAAACTTGGAGTGATCGTCGGTCCAGCGCGGAGCCTTGCCCGCTCCGTTCAAGAGGTGGAGGAGTTCGGGCGCGCGTGGAGCACGGATTCATGATGCATTTGTCCCCCGTTGTGCTTGCCTGTCTCGGCGCGATCTTGACCGGTGGTCTATCTGTTGGGGAACTCCGCCAACCACCCTCGGGTCCGGCCGCGCCAGAGCGTGTCCCCTACGAGCCGACGCCCGTAGCGGTAGATCATCCCGCGCTGGAGGTGGGCGTGAAGGCCCCCCGCCTATCGCTCAGCAAGTGGGTACGGGGCGATGCTGTCGGCGAGTTCGAGCCGGGCAAGGTGTATGTGATCGAGTTCTGGGCGACGTGGTGCGCGCCGTGCCGACGGGCCATCCCGCACCTGACGGACCTGCAGAAACTTCTCGGCCCCAAGGGCGTCACCATCGTCGCCATTGCAAGCCAGGAGCACAAGGGCCTGGCCGACCTCGAGCGATTCGTGGAGCGGCAGGGCGAGCGGATGGGGTTCTCCGTGGCGTGGGACAACGAGGGCCGAACCGACCGCGACTGGATGGCGGCCTCAAAGTCCGATGGCATCCCCACCGCGTTCGTCGTCGATCAGAGCGGGCGGATCGCGTGGATCGGCCACCCTGCTTCCGGCCTTGACCGTGTGCTCGAGCAGGTGCTCGCCGGCAAGTTCGATATCCAGGTCGAGGCGGTGCTCGCGCGCCGGACCCGCGACATCCGCGCCCGCACGCAGCCGCTTGGCGCGGCGTTCGCCGAGGCCCAGCGGGCCGGCGACAACGCCCGCGCCCTCTCGATCGTCGACGAGATCCTGCGGCTTGACCCGAAGATCAACGGCGAGTGGTCGCTCGCGAAGTTTGAGTTGCTCGCCACGGGCATGAAGCAGCCCGAGAAGGCCTACACCTTCGCGAGCCAGTGCATCGAGTCGAGCATCAGCGAGAACTCCGATGCGCTGCTCAATCTGGCGTGGACCATTCTCGGTGAAACGGCCGTGCCCGCTCGCAACGCCCAACTCGCGATGGTTGCCGCGAAACGAGCGCAGATCCTGACGGGCGGGCGGTCGGCGGTGGCGCACATGGTCGAGGCGCGGGCGCTGTTCGCGCTGGGCCAGAAGCAGGAAGCGATCACCCGCCAGCAGTCGGCGGTGGACCTATCAGATGCCGGGACGGATCGGGAGGAGCAGCGCAAGCGGCTCGAAGAGTACAAGCGTAAAGCGGCGGAGTAGCCCGCTAACCCGCCTTTCGCCGCAGGTTGGGCATCGGCCCCACGAGATCGCCCACGCCCATGCCGTCCATCGGGTAGTACACGCCCAGCGCGCCCGCGAGCGCATCGGGCGTCGCGAGCACGAAGTAGCACTGGATGGGGATCTGACGGGCCGCGAAGTTCATCGCGCGCACCAGCGATTCCTGGAGCGTGCAGACCATCAGTTCCGAGCCGTCGTAGCCCATCGGCAGCACGCGGAACTGCCACGCCTGCCGGCGCGTGACCATCTCCCGCACGGCCGGATCGATGCGCTCCGTGCGCGGGTCCACCCACCGGGTCGTCGCGGCGTACTGCTCGGCCCACGCCTTCTCAACCGCCGAGGATTCGACGCCGAACATCTGCTCGGCGAGTTCTCCAAAGGGCCGGTGCGTGGCGTGCTGCCTCTGGAGGACCTGCTCGCATTGCTCGCGGGTCAGCACCCGCTCGCGCACCAGCAACTCGCCGATCGGTAGCCGCATGTTCACGCCTCCTGCCGCGCCCCGGCCCCGCCACAACACACGGCGAAGCCTGGCCAACGAGCATCGACCATCGGCCGTCACGGCTGCCTCGCATCGGCCAATCCTGGCCGCGGAGATCATGCGACCCTGCATGTTGGTGGGATCAGCGGTCCTGCGCCTCTGGCGCGGGTCGCGAGGATGAGGAGGGTGAGACTTCCGGGCGGCGGTAATAGACGTCCGAGAACCGGCCGAAGTACATTCAAGAAAAAACGAACTCAGAAACGCAGAAAATGCAGATATGAGCAGAGAAGCCAACTGTCGGCATCGCGGCAGCATCGCCCTCGACACAACTTTTCAATCCGTCTCCCCTTTGCAAAGTCTTCCTCTGCTTCCTCTGTGCTTGCTCCGCTCGCTCTGAGTTCCTTCCGGACGATCCGCAGTCAACCCGCAGCCGGCTCGATCGACACCTTCAGCCGCTTACCCGCGAACTGGTCCTTAAAGAGTTCCGCCCGCTCCTTGTGCGTGACGAGCACCAGAGCCGATCCCCTGGCGTGCGCGGTCTTCATGATGTCCAGCGCGCGCCCTGAATCCAGACGCGTGAGTTCCATGATCGTCCGTACCACATAGCGCATCTCGTTGAAGTCGTCGTTGTGCAGCAGGACGCGGTAGGGCGGCAACTCGCGCGAGCGCGGGCTGGATGCCGCGGGCTTGCGGCCCGCCACGGATGAGGCTCGCGCGCCCGGCGCTTCCGCCGCCTGCTTGCCCGTGTTTTCGGCCTCCGCACCCGTACACATCGCCGTACTCCTCGGTTCGCCGCCACCGCGATCATCCTTCCGGGCCACGCCTCGCCGGGACCGCATCGTACAACCCTACCCCGGGGCGACGGGAGGGCAAGCCAGAATGCGCCCCCAACCCACCCGAATTGCAGCCGCGGCCACCCGCCGGACGAATAGTGAGTGTGGCACCGCTCGCCGGGTGGCACCGCTCGCCAGAGCGGTGCGAAAACCCCGGCCTCGGCACAAAGGGCTTTCATGTTCCGCGTACAAGTCCAATCCGATCGCGGCGTGACGCTGGGGAACTTCGACCTCCCCGCCAGCGCGGCCGCCCCGCGTCTGCTCATCGGGCGGGCGGAGGACTGCGACCTGCGCATCCGGCACGCGTCGGTATCGCGCCACCACTGCGCTATCGCGCGCGATGAAGACGGCGACTGGGTGCTGCTGGACCTGGGCTCGACGATGGGCACGCTGGTCGATGGCGTGCGTGTCTCGCAGGTGCCCGTACGGCACGGTCTGCTGGCCCGAATCGGCCCGGCGGTGCTGAGGTTCGAGGCGGCCCCCGTGGCGGCGATGCGGGAAGACAAGCAGCGTTAGCGGGCGTGGCTGCTGTGCCCGCCGGGGAGCGCAAAGTCGGCCCCTCCCCCTCTTACAGTTCTCCATGCCGCACTTCCTGACCATCGAAGCAGCGCCGCGATCGCTGATCCGCCAGATCCTCCAGCGTGCCATCGACCTCCGCGCCCTCCCCGAACCTGTGGCCCTCAAGGGCAAGACTCTCTGCTGCCTCTTCGAGAAGCCCAGCCTCCGCACCCGCGTCAGTTTCGAGCAGGCGATGCGCCACCTCGGCGGCGGCGTCATGAGCATGGCCGCGAACGAGGTCGGCATCGGCGGGCGTGAATCCCCCGAGGACATCGCGCGCGTCCTGTCGTCGATGGTCGAGGCGATCATGGCCCGCGTGATGGACCACTCCACGCTCGACCGCATGGCCGCGGCCAGCACGGTCCCGGTCATCAACGGCCTCTCGGACCTTGCGCACCCAGCGCAGGCGTTGGCGGATGTGCTCACGATGATCGACGAGTTCTCGCCGGGCGAGATCGACGGGCTGGCCGGACGCACGCTGGCATTCATCGGCGATGGCAACAACGTGGCCAGGTCGCTGCTGGAAGTCTGCGCGAAGTTGGATGTGAAGTTCGTGCTGTGCGCCCCCAGCGGCTATGAACTGCCGGAGGAGTATGTGCAGTCTGTCCGCGCGCGATCCCCGGGCTTTGAGGCCGCGGTCGTGCTCGACCCCGTCGAGGCCGTCCTGCACGCCGATGCCATCTACTGCGATACGTTCGTCTCGATGGGCCAGGAGAGCGAGAAGGCCGAGCGACTGGAGAACTTCCGTCGCTACCAGGTGAACCAGGAACTGGTGTCGCAGGCGCCGGCGCACGCGATCGTCCTGCACTGTCTCCCGGCGTACCGCGGCATCGAGATCACCGATGAGGTGATGGACGGGCCGCGATCGCGCGTGTTCCAGCAGGCCCGCAACCGGCTCGATGCGCAGGCGGGCCTGCTGGCGACGCTGCTCGCCCCGCGCAGCGCCTGAATGAGGTACGCTCGCCAACATGCCGGACATCAACACCGACAGGCTGGTTCTCGTGGTCGTAGGCGCGCACATCCGCGCGGAGGTGTACGACCGCGCGCCCGCCATGCGGCTGCGAGAGGCGATTGATGAGACGGTCGCGGGCCGCTGGCGCGATGCCGGGCAGGGAACAGATAAGCAGGGTGCGCCGCAGGTGATCGTGCTGACGGACCTGTGGCGGCTCAACGACCCGCTGCTCGCCCCGCTGCCGCAGGTGAGTGTCGGGCACCCGGAGGTCAACGCGCTCTCGGCGTTCCTGGCCGACAAGGTTCCCCCGGCGTATGTGGTCGATGGCGAGTTGGCTGTTCAGTTCGATGCCGCCGCGCCCGAGGCCGTCGCCCTGTGCTGGGGGATCGACCACGCGGCTACCGACCGCGCGGTGGATGAGTTCATGGCGCGCTACCTCGGCGCGTTCGCGGACGCGGTGGTGCGCGAACTGGGGGAGTAGTGTTGCGCGCCGGCTCGGAGTGCCGGCCCACCCAAAGACCGCCAAAAGCAAACACGGCCCGGGCAGTGCCCGAGCCGCGTGGAAGTTCATGGAACCAATCTGCTCAGTTGTTCTTGGCCGCGCTGCTCAGCCACGTCGGACGCGGCTCGGCCGCATCGGTGGGCTCGACGCTGATCTTGCGTCCCTGGAACACCACCTTGCCCGCTCCGATGGAGAACAGGGTGTCGTCGCGCCCGCGCTGGACCATGAATCCCGGCTCAAAGACCGTGCCGCGCTGGCGGACGATGATAGAGCCCGGCTGGGCGACTTCGCCGCCGTAGAGTTTGATCCCGAGATACTTGGGGTTGGAGTCGCGACCGTTGCGGGTCGAGCCCTGTCCCTTTTTGTGTGCCATGACGAACCCTTCAGCAAAGCCCGGCGCGATCGCCGCGACGGGCCACAACCTTAGGCTCCCACCCGGGGGCCTTCCACGACCAACGGCTATCCGGCGGGTTTGCCTACCGCATGATCCACGATTGCTCGCGAACCGGGACTTCCTGAGACCGGATCCCGGCGAGGTCTCCGGGGGTGTCAAAGTCCAGGCGCATCGTCTTCCGCAGCACGAACCGCTGGTCAGAGTTGGGCGGCTCGACCGTCGCCGTCTCGCCCGAGAACCCCGCGGCGTAGATCGTCAGCCGCTCCGGGTCGGTGTCCGTGACCGGCCAGATGACCACCCCGTCCTTGCCGTTCTCGCGCCCTTGCAGGAGTGTTCCGATGACGGAAATCTGGTCCTCCGCAAAGGAGTTCTGCAGCGAGTTGAGGATGACTTCTGTGGCGGCCTGGGGCACATCGCGCCCGGAACGCAGGATTTCGCCCTCGCCGTTGGCCAACTCGAACGCGGGCGCGAACAGCAGGTCCGTGCCGGAGTTGTTCACCACGGAATACTCCATGTACAGGTACATCCGCTCGCCGAGGCCGGGAACATCGATGCTCGCAACGCGGAGCATCCCGGGCGTGACCTCGAGTTGCCAGCGACGGGGCACGGGGTCGGGCTCGGGTGCCACGCCCAACATCGCTCCGCACGACGCCAATGCCGCAACGACCGCCGCGAGCCGGACCAAAGGACCCCCGCCGGCGCGACCGGAAAGGCTGGGAGTACACTGAACCGTTGGGGCGCGTGCGGGCATGTCACCAGTCTCCTGATCGCGTTGGGGCATGGTCTGCGGGCTGAGAGTGTACGGAAGGGGTACGCGGCGGGAAAGCCGGGGTTCCTTGGTATGACCACGTTCGTCGGCGACATCGATTCTGAGTCCACCGGGCGGCGGCCCTCGCCGCGCCGGCCCGTCGCCGTACGCATCCCCTCCAACTTGCTTGTCGCGGCCTGCGCCCGCCTGGTGGCGACCCATTCCCCGGAGCCTCAGGCCGCGGCTCATCGGTTCATAGGCGCGGCCGAAGAGCATGGGATCGACCTGTCCCTTATGTGGGGTGTGCTCGATTCCGCGCAGACTGAGGTCCGGCAGGCCTGCCTGGCCGTTCTGGGCGCAGGCCGAACCGCGATGATGTTTGTCTCCGCCGATTCGCGCCGGATCGGCCCTCCGGCCGAGCAGGCGACGCTTGAGCGCATCGCCACTATTGACGCGGCGTGTACAGCGCTCCTCACGCCCATCCCGGGCAAGTCCACCAAGGGTGTCCGGCTCGCGCAGGCGCTTCTGGAAACACGCGAGACGG
>CAYMWG010000149.1:0-7182 GCA_964393765.1 uncultured Phycisphaeraceae bacterium | reverse complement strand
ACGCCGCCCGGGCCGTGACGGGTTTGCCCTGCCCCCCCTGCCCCCGGTGATCAGCGCCATCTCGCGATCCGCCGGTGTCGAGTACGCCGCGCTGAAATCAAATGACGGCCTGGTCGAAGGCATCGCCCGTGCTTCAGGCGGGCGCGTAATCGAGTTCGCCTCCCTTCCGACCACCAATCTCTTCGACCGCACCGCCGTCCGCCCCAGTGAGTCCCGCTCCCCGCTCTGGCCCCTCCTTCTAATCTGGAGCGTCGGCCTGATGCTTCTCGACGTCGGCACCCGCCGCATCGCCTGGGACCGCCTCCTCAGCCGCGAGTTCGGTTCCTCGCTCCGGCGCGACGCGACCGTCGCGATGCGCCCCCGCGGCGATCAGGCCGCCGCCGCCGCCGACAGTTTGCGCCGCACCGAGCCCGCCCGCGCGCCCCAGGTCGTCCGCCCATCCGCGGGCCAACTCGGCGACGAAGACGCCGTCGCGCTCGTGCGCGAACAGGCAGAACGGCGCAGGCAAGCACGTCGCGAGCAAACTCCCGGCCCCGCGCAAGGCCCAGGTCCCCCCCTTGACGACAGCGGTCTGCTCGCCGCCAAGCGCCGCGCAAAGCGGAAGATCGACGAACAGCGCGAGGACGACCGCCCATGAGCGAGCGCGAACCTCTCCACACCATGCAGCCCACCGCGCGGTTCACCGACCGCGTTGCCGACTATGTGCGCTACCGCCCGACGTATCCGCGAAACGCCATTGACGCCGCTATAGACGGCCTCGGCGATCCGCGCACGCTCACCATCGCCGATATCGGCGCCGGCACCGGCATCTCGACCCGCCTGTTCGCATCAACCGGCGCGCGCACCATCGGCATCGAGCCCAACGATGCCATGCGCGATGCCGGCGCGAACGACCCTGCGAACCTCAACCTGCGTATCGAATGGCGCTCCAGCACCGCCGAGGCCACCGGCCTTGCCGACAACGCTGTCGATGTCGTCGCCTGCGCCCAGGCCTTCCACTGGTTCCGTCCCGCCGAGGCTCTTGCCGAGTTCCATCGCATTCTCCGCCCCACGGGGCGTGTCGCCCTCATCTGGAACGACCGCGATACCTCCGACCCGCTCTCCCGCGGCTATTCGCGCCTCATCAACGAAGCCTCAGACGGGCACGCCGCGGCTAACGACCACACCCGCCCCAATGCCCTGTACGACTCGTCGCTCTTCACCGGCGCGCGCGAACTCCGCTTCTCGCACACCCAGGAACTCGACCTCTCGGGCCTCATCGGGCGCGCCACCAGCGCCAGTTACATTCCCAAGTCCGGCCCAAAACTCGAATCGCTGACTCGCGGCCTGACCGACCTTTTCACGCAGCACGAGCATCGCGGCCGCATACGCATCGCGTACATCACGCGCGTCTTCATCGCGGATCGCCTGCCTTTGGGTACCCCGCCGCTCCGCGCCGGGTGATTCGACACCGTCAGGGCACGCCGTCGCCCGTGCTCATGGGGAACCGGCGTTGCACAACACGTAGTTGTTGGATGGTCTGTTCAGGGGCGTATGGCACCGCGTGTTCGCCCAGTGTGCTCAACTCCTGAAGCGTCCAAATCCGCTTCGAGGCCAGCACGCCATAGGCGGCGAACCGCTCTTCCGCATACTTCCCCGGCAGCGACTCGCCAGAACGCATGAGTCCCGCGAAGAGCGCATCGAGCGCGCTGTAGCACGCGGCCCGGCGCGGCTCGTCGAGGCGCCCGGCCCGCGCTTTGAACCGCAGTGCAAAGTTGCGGAACTCTGTGATGAACGGCACCCGCTCGCCCGCGACTAAGACCGCGTCCCCCTCCGCCTTGTGGTAGATCGCGGCACGAAGCAGCCCGCGATCCACTGCCGCCAGCGCCTCGACAGCCCGGTCCAGCGCGGCCTCGTCGTCGGAGAGCAGGTCTCGCCACATCGCCGCAGCCACCTCCTCGGCTTTCTGGCCCTCGGCCCCGGCGGGCGTCTCGGTGAGACTCGGGGCGGCGGGGGATTGTGGGTCAGAACGATCGCACCCGCTGGTGCCCAGCGCGACCGCGGCGAAAGCCGTTCCAAGCAGTTGTAGTAACGCCCGTTGCATGTTCACCTCATTGGACGGTTGTGGGGCTGCACTTGCGGATGCAGTCGGCGCATTCACCCGCCGCATCGATGATCGGGACAAGGCACGCGGTCAGACCCTCCCGACGCGTTCGCTCCAAGCATTCCGTCTGGTCAAGTTGATCGGGAATGGCGTAGCACGCGCAGTAGCGATCCCAGAACCATTCCCGACACGCCCACGCCGTATCGAGCGCATCGCCGCAAGACAGCCCGCATAGGAAGCACCTGATAATCCGAACGATCCCCGCGACGACCAGAGTGCCCTGCGCGTCACGATACTCGACCCAGTCACCGCCGGCGGTGACCGCGGCACTGTCGGCCAAGGTACTCCACACCCTGGAAAGGTCCAGCTGCGAGGCTGGCTCCATGCCCGCCGCGAGCGCCACATCGAGTACGTCACTCAAGGTAACGCTGTTGTCCTTATCCACATCAAATCGGGCGATCTCGAAGAGCGAAGTATCGCCCAGCGCCTCGACAACCGCGCCCGCGTCGTGGATCGTAACCTCGCCCGACGCGTCAACGTCGGCAGGAACGATCACGCGCAGTGGCATGGTGCTCGTGCCAGGAATGAGCGAGCAGATCAACTTGCCTGTCGTTCCGCTGTGGATCGCAAGGAGAGAAAGGCCGGTGACCGAGTAGACGCTGGGCAACGTCCCCAGCGAGATGTCGAGCGTGCCGTCCATGTCCACGTCCCCCGCATCGAAAAACGTGAGGAACGCCCGGTCCTGCTTGTCCGGCACCACCACCAGCAGCAGCGAACCGTTGGCACCGCTTCTGATGCTGAGCGGCGTATTCACGAAGTTGGAGTCGATCGCCCCAATGTCGGCAAACCCATCCCCATCCAGGTCGCCAACGTGCCCGACGATCGGTGCCAGCATCTGCGCTGCCACGGTGCGCCCCCGCTCCAACTCGCGCCGGATGCACGGATCCATCTCACCGACTTGGCCAGATGTCGGAGCGCAGAGGAATGCCGTCACGGCGACAAAGGTCGAAACACATGCGTGATTGTTCATCATGGTCTCCCGAGAGGTGGTCTCCCGAGAGGTGGTCTCCCGAGAGGTGGTCTCCCGAGAGGTTTCACGAATGTCGAGAGTATAACCGAGTTGCCCGATGGTGCAAGCCCGTTATGTACCTCGCCGCTCCGCGGCGGATGATCCCCTCACCTCTCTACCCAGCTCAACCGCTGCCTCGAATCGATCGTCTCGATCTTCGGCTCGCCCCCCGCCCCACTCCGCGTGAGGATCGCAGCGGCCTCGAACCGCTCCACCAGCGCCGCCGCCTTCTCCTCGGGCATCGCATACAGCGCCGTGGCCAATCCGTCCGCGATCGCGCCACACGCCGCGACCACCGTCACCTGCGCGCGGTGCGATGCATCGAACCCGAGGCCGGTTCGCACATCCACGATGTGGCTGTACTGCTTTCCGTTGATCTCCACAAACTGCTCCGTGTCACCCGAGGTCGAGACCGCCGCGTTGACCACCAGCAGGTCTCGCGGCCCTCCCACATCGATCCGCCACCCCGCTGCCCACGGCGGCGCATCGCCCACCGCGATGTCCCCCGCGATCACAACCATTGACTGGCCAAACCCTCGTTTCTTCAACTCTTCAAGCGCCGCCTGCGCCGCATACCCCTTGCCGATCCCCCCAAAGTCCAGCCGCACCCCCGGCACACGCACCCGCACGCGCTGCCCGCTCTCATTCACCTCCACATTCCGCCAGTCCGACAGCCGCACCGCCTCGCCGCGCTCCGCATCGCCCGGCAACCTCCCGCTGCCCCGCGCTTCCCGCCAGAGTTTCACCGCTGGGCCGATCGCCGCGCTGAACGCTCCCTCGCTCGCCGCGCTGATCCGCTGGGATGCCCGCAACGCGCTCCCGAGATGGACCCCAACCTCTGCCCACTGACCGGCGTGCCCATCCGCCCAGGCGCATAGTTGCATCGCCTCGCTGTCCGGGCGATAGTCGCTCAACGCCTGCTCGATCTCACCGATCACCGCAAACGCCCGCGCTGCCGCCTGTTCCGCCACCGCCAAATCGCCCGCGTGCATCACCACCCGCGTTTGCACACCCATGCACAGCCGTGTAAACTCGAACCGTTCCGTCGCCGGCGCACACCCGCCCGCGCATACCAGTGCCACGCCCAGCATCGCCACCACCGTGCGGACAATGAACCACTGCATGCGCATCCTCACCCTCAACCCGCCGCGAAACGCAGCGTACGCACTCATCGCGGCCACCGTGCTCATCCCCTTCACCCGCGCGGAACCACCCCTCACTCCCCCCGCTCCCGCAACTCCTACCGCGCCCACGGCCCTCATTCGCGGCGAGGGCGACTTCAAGCCCTACTGGCAGGACATCCCCTCCGCCGCCTTCAAGTTCTCCATGCTCCCCGTCCCCGGCTCCGCCGATGGCACCATCAAGCCGTTCTACATCGGCAAGACCGAGATCACCTGGGAGGCCTTCGATGTCTGGGCCTACCGCCTCGACGAGAAGGGCGAGCAGACGCCGTCGCCCCAGCAGAGCGCATCTCCCCCCGGCGCGCCCGATGCCGCCACGCGCCCCTCCAAGCCCTATCTCCCGCCCGATCGTGGCTTTGGCCACGAGGGATACGCTGCAATCTCGCTGACTTTCCGCAGCGCGGACGTGTTCTGCAAGTGGCTCTCCGCTTCCACCGGCCTGAAGTACCGCCTCCCCACCGAGGCTGAGTGGGAACATGCTTGTCTCGCGGGCGCTTCCGCAGTTGACGATGCAGAACTCCCGCGATTCGCGTGGTTCGCCGCGAACTCCGATGACAAGCCCCACGCCGTCGCCACCAAGAAGCCCAACGCCTGGGGGATCTACGACATGCACGGCAATGTGCAGGAGTGGGTTACTGGCACGGGAACAGACAAGAAGCCCATCACCAAGGGCGGCTCCTGGCGCGAAGAGCCGGAGATGCTCAAAGCCTCCGCCTCGCAGAAGCAGGACTCCACCTGGAACGCGAGCGACCCCAACCTCCCCAAGAGCAAGTGGTGGCTCAGTGATGGCAACTTTGTCGGCTTCCGTGTTATCTGCGAAGCCGCCCCCGACGGCAGCCCTGCACGGACCGATGCGAAACCCAATCCCGACGAACGCCCCACCCCCAAGTAGGCACACCCCTCACCTTCCCGCAAATCAGAGACTACCCCATGCCGATCCACACCGATCCAATCCCAGTTACTCGGCGCGACTTCCTCTCCACATCCGCCGCCGTCGGCGCTGGTGCCCTCGCCAGCGGGCTCGTCCTCCCGCGCGCCCTTCAAGCCGCGGCGTGGGCGGGCGGGACCGACACCCTGCGTCTGGGCCTCATCGGCTGCGGTGGTCGCGGCACGGGCGCAGCCGTTCAGGCCCTGCGCGCCGACAAGGGCACCACGCTTGTCGCGATGGGAGACGTCTTCGAGGATCGCATCGCCGCTTCCCTCTCCGGCATCACCGAGGAAATGGGTGAGGAGGCCGCGCAGCGCGTCCAGGTCTCCGCGGAGCAGCGCTTTGTGGGCTTCGATTCCTACAAGCAGGTGACCGACTCGGGTGTCGATGTCGTCCTGATTACGGGCTACCCCGCGTTCCGCCCGGCGCACCTCCGCTACGCCGTCGAGGCTGGCAAGCACATCTTTCTCGAAAAGCCCGTCGCGGTCGACGGACCCGGCATCCGCTCCGTCCTCGAGTCGGCCCGGCTTGCAAAGTCGAAGAATCTCGCCTGCCTCACAGGGTTCTGCTGGCGCTTTGCCCCCGGCATGCGCGAGGCCTTCAAGCACGTCCACTCCGGAGGGATCGGCGAGGTCACCAGCGTCCATACCACCTACCACGGCGGCACGCTCACGCGCCGCCC
Organism: uncultured Phycisphaeraceae bacterium; assembly: GCA_964393765.1. Classification (GTDB taxonomy): domain Bacteria; phylum Planctomycetota; class Phycisphaerae; order Phycisphaerales; family UBA1924; genus JAHBXL01. The sequence goes on along the minus strand of CAYMWG010000149.1, from coordinate 1,239 downwards.
GCGCCAGCCCGAGTGGTCGGACCTCGAGTTCCAGATGCGCAACTGGTGGCACTTCACCTGGCTCTCCGGCGACCACATCGTCGAGCAGGCGGTCCACAGTGTCGACCGCCTCGCCTGGGCGATGGAGGACAAGACCCCGGGACGCGTGATCTGCCTCGGCGGGCGAGCAGCGCGCAGCGGCCCGGAGCACGGCAATGTCTTCGACCATTTCGCTGCGATCTATGAGTACGACGACGGCCGGCGCGCCTTCCATACTTGCCGCCAGATCGACTCGACGCCCAGCGATAACACCGACTACATCTACGGCCGCCGCGCGTGGACCACCATCGACGGCTGGGGACCGACCTACGTCAGCAAGAACTACAAGGGCGAGACCATCTGGAAGCCCTCGGGTTTCAAGGACGATGCCGGTCGCATGTACCAGGCCGAGCACGACGAACTCTTCGCCTCCATCCGCGCGGCGAGGCCTCTGAACAACTCCGTGACCGGCGCCAACAGTTGTCTCATGGCGATCATGGCGCGCCAGGCCGCCTACACCGGCCAGGCGATCACCTGGGAGCAGGCGATGGGCAGCCAGGAGTCCCTCGTCCCCGACAACATCAGTTGGGAGACGCCCGCGCCTGCCGCACCCATCGCTGTTCCCGGTCAGACGAAGTTCCTCTGATGCCTCTTGGTACCCCGGCTCTCCGCGCCGGTCGCGAATTACCGTGACTTTCCATGCCCCTTCACATCCTCCTCGAAATCGCGATCGATTCCGAGGCCGATGCCCGCAGCGCTGCCAGCGCAGGCGCAGACCGTCTCGAACTCTGCTCTGACCTCGCGCACCACGGCTTCACTCCCACCCTCGACCTGATCCGCGCGGCTGCTCGTATCCCAAGCATTACCACCGTCGCGATGATCCGCCCCGCGTCGGCCGGCAACGCTTCGTTCATCCACTCCCGCGACGAATGGTCCATGCTCGTATCGCAGGCAAGCGCTGCGCTCGCCGCGGGCGCAGGCGGACTTGTCTTCGGATGCCTGACCTCGGCGCGCGAAGTTGATGAGTCCCGCGTCCGCGAACTCGTGAGGCTCGCCGCACAATCCTCCCCGCCGCGCGACACCGTCTTCCATCGCGCCTTCGACCTCACACCCGACCCACTCATCAGCGCCCAGCAACTCGCCGACCTCGGCGTCACACGCATCCTTACTTCCGGCCTCTCCGCCGCGAGGACCGCTGCCGACCTCGGCGCGCCCGTACCC
>CAYMWG010000148.1:0-7211 GCA_964393765.1 uncultured Phycisphaeraceae bacterium | reverse complement strand
GCGACCCGTTCTTCAGCGGGTTTGTGTTCAAGATCCAGGCGAACATGGACCCGCGCCACCGCGACCGGATCGCGTTCGTGCGCGTGGTCTCGGGCCTGTTCGAGCGCGAGATGACGGTGCTGCATGTGCAGAGCGGCAAGAAGGTGCGGCTGTCGAACGCGGCGAAACTGTTCGGTCAGGAACGCGAGACAGTCGAGGAGGCAGTCGCGGGCGATGTTGTGGGCCTCATCGGCAATGACCTGTTCGGCATTGGCGACACGCTCACCGAGGAGCGGGGCGTGGTGTTCAACGAGATCCCGCGGTTTGCCCCGGAGGTCTTTGCATTCCTGCACAATCCGCAGCCGTCGAACTTCAAGAAGTTCCGTCTCGGGCTGGAGCAGTTGCTGCTCGAGGGCGTGGTGCAACTGCTCGACCTCGGCTCAGCGCGGTCGAAGGTGCCCCTGCTCGCGGCGGTCGGGCCGCTGCAGTTTGAGGTGGTGCAGTTCCGGCTGGAATCTGAGTACGGCGCGGAATCTCGCCTCGAAGTAGCACCATGGAAGATGTGCCGGTGGTTCAAGCCCCTCCCCACCGCGGCCGGGACTGCGGAAGATTGGCAGCCCGACCTGCCCAGCGACTGCATCGTCGCGACCGATCGCGACACCCAGCGCGTGCTCCTGCTGGTCGATGAGTGGGCGCTGCGGAACTTCCAGAAACGGAACCCGGATGTGGAACTATCCGCGCTTCCATTCGCGGAGTTTGCTGGCGCGGCTGCGCCGGCTGCAAGACCGTGATTTTTCTGAGTGGCATCGACTATCGAGTCGATGATGCCGCACGGCGGTATGTCCGAGATGCCAGAATAGTCCGCCAGGCATTCCCAAGTTCGCCACATTTGAAGGCAAGTGTCGCCGGCGTTTACGCAGCCCGACGGGTTCGCTTCGTGCCTTGCTTGGCTGTCGCCACCCGCTTGACGGTGCGTCCCTTCGATGCCGCGGCTGCCCGCTTCTTCTCTGCCTTACGCACGTCAGCAAAGATCCGCTTCAGGTCGTACCCGAATCGCTTCGCGTACGCATCGCGTGCAGTCCGCACCTCTTCGACGATGGGGTCTTTCCACATAGGCTCGCTCACATCAACTCGTACGGTCGGCTTCATTGACCCGAGTGTACCCCAACCTGCCACCAGCCCGACCTCTCGTTATCGGCCCCCACTTATCAACATTCCACCGAACTTTCTGATGCGAAAGGCGTACGAACGTCGATCTGCCTAGTATTCCGTCCACAGCCAGTGGCCTCAGATTCGATCATGCCCCGACCGTGCCAGAGTGCCGGGGGCAAAGTCCGACTGGGATTTACTGGCAGCGTCCGCGGCAAACGTTGCCCCGGACGTGCCCCCAGTACGGCATTGCTTGTTCCAACGTAGTTTGGCGCAGGGAACGCCCGAACCAACTTGACCTTCGCGCGGTATTCGCGCGCGGGTCTGGGAGATTGTTGCCTTGATTCAGTTCTCTTCTCTTGGTCTTTCCGATCAACTCCTCCGTTCCCTCGAAAAAGAGGGATACACAACCCCCACTCCCATCCAGGCACAGGCGATCCCTCCGGCGATGGAGGGGCGCGACCTCCTTGGCTGCGCGCAGACTGGCACAGGCAAGACCGCCGCGTTCGCGCTGCCGATCCTGCACCGCCTCTCGACGCAGGTTGTCGACAAGACCCGTCGCGGCCCCATCATCCCGCGCGTGCTCGTCCTCTCGCCGACGCGCGAACTGGCCACGCAGATCGCCGAGAGTTTCGCCACCTATGGGCGCAACACGGGCCTGAGCCAGACTGTCATCTTCGGCGGTGTGAGCCAGTACCACCAGGTCAAGGCGCTGCACCGCGGCGTGGACATCCTCGTCGCCACGCCCGGCCGTCTCATGGACCTCATGGAGCAGCGGCATGTGAACCTGTCGGGCGTGCAGGTCTTCGTCCTCGATGAGGCCGACCGCATGCTCGACATGGGGTTCATCCAGCCGATCCGCCGGATCGCCGCAGCGCTCCCGCCCGCGGCCAACCGCCAGACGCTCATGTTCTCGGCGACGATGCCCAAGGAGATCATGCACCTGGCCGATTCGCTCCTGCGGAACCCGGTCAAGGTGGCGGTCACACCCGTCTCCTCCACCGTGGCCCTCATCGAGCAGTCGCTCTACATGGTCCCCCGCCACAGCAAGCCGGCCCTGCTGGAGCACATTCTCGACGATGCGGCCATCACACGCGTGCTGGTGTTCACCAAGACCAAGCACGGGGCCGACCGCGTGGCCCGTCGCCTGGAGATCGCCGGCATCAAGAGCGATGCCATCCACGGCAACAAGGCGCAGAACCAGCGGCAGCGGGCGCTCGACGCGTTCCGCACGGGCCGCGTGCGTGTGCTCGTGGCGACCGATGTCGCGGCCCGCGGCCTTGATGTCGATGCCATCTCCCACGTCATCAACTACGACCTGCCGATGGAGCCCGAGGCCTATGTCCACCGCATCGGCCGCACGGGGCGCGCGGGCGCAACGGGCATCGCGATCTCGTTCTGCGACCACGAGGAGCGCGGGCTCCTGCGTGATATCGAGCGGCTGACGGGAAAGCAGTTGCCCCCGGTTCCGATGCCCGAGGACATGCCCGCGGCCACGCCGCTGCCGATCGAGGATCGGCGCGAGGCGCGTGCGCAGGGCAGCAGCCGCGGCGGGTATGGCAAGCCGCCGCAGCACCGCCGGCCCGAGGGCGACCGTCCGGCCACGGGTCGTTCGCCCAAGCCGCGGCCCCAGAGCGGGCACGATCATCGGACCCCGCACGCAACCCCGCATCCGCACGTCGAGGGCAAGCCGCGTACGACGCGGGGCAAGGCCCTTCGGGCGTGGGCCCGCCCGACCGGACCCAAGACCGACCGGTCCAATGCGGCGAGGTAACGATGTGGTGGCACTGCTCTTCAGAGCAGTGCGATGAGTCCCACCTAACCGGACTAGATTGATTCGACCATCGCTCGTGCCCGGCACGAGCGATTTTTTTGCGCGCGGGATCGGGGGCCGGGTCGGGCTCGCTCACGGCAACGTGATTCGTCGGGCGCTCAACTTGCACCCGTCGCGGCGCATCAGGTCCGTGATGCCGCGACGCATCTCGGTGGCGATGCGCTCGGTGGGACGCGAGAATCCCAAAGCAAGGGCGGTGTGCCGGACCAGATCGTCCTCGCTCATGGCGATGTGCGCCCGTAGGACCGCCGCGGCAGCGTTGGCGATCTCGCGGGTAGGGATGTGCTCGGCATCGCGGCGTGCGAACGCTTCGTCTCCGTGAGTCCGGAAGGATGTGAAGGAGTCGGGCGAAACGCCGATCGGCCAGAGTGTGTCATCGGCGGCCTGCAAGGCAACTTGATTCGCAACGATGGCGAGCACCTCGGCGATGCGTGCCTCGACACGCGTGGTCACGCGCTCGATGCCCCAGTGCGCGGCGAGGCGCCGGACCACCAACGCACGCACGATTGGTCCCTCGTGCTCGATAACGGCTCGGATGATCTCGGCGATGCGTGTGGTCGAGCGGCGCTCGTAGAAGTCTGCGGCATTGCCCGAAGAGCGGGAGGCGAAGGGCGCGTATGGAACACCGTGAGGAGATGGCATTGTCATCGCCTCTGCGGGGGGTGCGTCAACGGGCGCGGGGGGCCCGCTCATCAGCCGGGGTGCGGGCGTTGCTGGTGCGTGAGCACTCGGCGCGGGTTCGCCGCTGAGCGCATGCTCAATCTTCTGCATCGCCCGCGCACGGTTGCGCCGCCAATCCGATGACCACACCCGGTGCAGACGCCAGCCCAGACCAGCGAGCACCTGCGCACGCAATCGGTCGCGGTCGCGCGCGGTGTGCGCTCCAGAATAGAACTCACCGTCGCTCTCGATGCCGAGCAGGTAACGGCCGGGGTGAGCCGGATCGCGCACGGCCAGGTCGAGACGGTAGCCCGAACAGCCGACCTGGGCATCAACCTCCCAGCCGCGGGCTTCGAGTTCGCGCCGGATGCTCACTTCCAGTGCGCCGGGCAGCGGGGGCGGGGCATCGGCGGAGGCCTCACCAATCGCACTGGGGCCGCGCTGGGCGTATTCAAGGAATGACTTCAGGTGGGCCGCGCCCAATGCCCCGGTACGGGCGAGGTCGATCTGGTCGGCGCGGATCGACGAGAAGACAATCACCTGCCGGCGGGCGCGGGTCACCGCGACGTTCAGGCGGCGCTCCCCGCCGTCCCGGTTGAGCGGGCCGAAGACCATCGCCATGCGCCCCGCGCTGTCGGGCGCGTAGCAGATGCTGAACAGGATCACGTCCCGCTCATCGCCCTGCACGTTCTCCAGGTTCTTGACGAACACCGGCTCCTCGCCCTCGCTTAGCGCCGCGTCGAAGGTCGGATCTTCGCGCCGCTTCGCGTCGAGCAGGTCTTCGACGAGCGTCTGTTGCGCCTGGCTGAATGTGACCACGCCGATGCTCGGTCGCCGCCCTACCCCGTTGTCGCTCTCGCCAGCGCTCGGAATCGAAAGCCTCGAAACCAACTCCGCAACGATCGCCTCCGCCTCAGCACGGTTGGTGCGTGAGCCGCCGCGGTCGTAGACGCCGTTCTCAATGAACCGCAGCGACACGCCAAGGTCCGCGGAACGCTCCTGGGGCACGGGGAAGGTGAACAGGCGGCCCTGGTAGTAGTGATGGTTGCTGAAGGCGATCAGGCTCTCGTGGCGGGAGCGATAGTGCCAGAGGAGCCGCATCGACGGGAGACCCGATGCCGCGCACTCGTCGAGAACGCTCTCAAGTTCCTCGAAGTCGTCCTCATCGAGCGCCCCCTCCTCGCCATCGAGTTTGTGAAAGAAGTTCGTGGGCGGGAGTTGCTTGGAATCACCCACAACCACGACGGACGTGCCGCGTGCAATCGCGCCCACGGCGTCCCAGACCGGGATCTGCGAGGCCTCATCAAAGATCACAAGGTCAAAGGGCGGGTACGCCGGGTCCAGATACTGCGCGACCGAGAGCGGGCTCATCAGGAAGCACGGCTTGAGCCTCGGCAGCACATTGGGCAGTTTGCCGATCAACCGACGCACCGGCATGTGCCTGCGCTGCAGGCGCATCTGGTGAGCCAAGATGCCCATCTCCGTCCCGGTTGCGTTCGTGGATTCGACGTTCAGGCGCGCGGGCACCCTCTGGGCAAGATAGGCCTTGGCGATCTGCGCGGCGAGTTCAAGCCAGCGGTTGTCGAGAGCGCGGAAGGTCTCGATCGCACCGTCGCGCGCGGACGCGTTGAAGTCGCGCAGTTCGGGAGTCGCGTCGCCGACAGCGCTCACCCACGATCGCGCAACCGCTTTCTCGAAGGCGGGAACGAGTTGCTCGGAGTGGAGGCGCGCGGATTCGATAGCCTCGGCGAGGGGGATCAGTTCCGGGGCAAGGCCCTGACACGCCCGCCGCCAGAAGCACCACTCGTCGAGATCGGCCAGGCCGGCGCGCCAGCGGGCCAGCAGAGCGCGTGTGCCGGGGACGAAGCCGGAGGCGCACGCATCGGGCAGGTTGGCCTGTGCCACCTTCAGCAGCGACTCGAGAGCGGAAGTTGCACGAGCAAACTCCGCTGACTTGGCGACCACCGCCGTCGCCGCCGATTCGATGGCCGCAGAACGCGCGGCGAACTCCTCGGCTCCCGTAAAATACCCAACGATCGCGTCACCGATCGCTTGCCCCGTGACATCCCGAGGCATCAGGTTGAGCAGGCGGCGCACCAGGTCCGCCGAGAATAAGGACGCAGCGAGGCTGTCCCAGTCCGCCTCGCCATCTTTGAACGCTTGCCCGAAGAACCGGGTGCCCTGGCTGCTCTCAGAAACCAGGAACGCCGCTTCGTCGCGGCACGCTTGCGCAGCGTCAAGCACATCGACCACACACGCGTTGTCCGGCAGATCGCCCTTCCACACGGAGCGAAGGGTGGCTCGGGGCATACGGCAGGTCAGCCAGTTCAGCGGCCAGACTTTCGCTGCCCCCACCCGGATCGTCGCAGCGAGTCTGCCCGGCTCCAGCGTCAGGATCGCATCGCTCGCGGACGAACGGAAGGTTGTCCGGAGGGCATCGCGCTCGCGCCCACGCCGAATGACGTCGTGTAGATGTGCCCGCGTTACGATCCAACCGGGACCGGTCAGCATCGCCGCGGTGACGCCGGGGCATTGGCCCACACGCATCGTCACCTCGTTGAGCCACTGCACATCCGCCCGCGACCAGGTTTCGAGAACGCTCGGGTCGGCGGTGGGCGCAAGTTGGCGCATGAACCCCTGAAGCGCGGGCACCAGCGATCCGAGAGCCGCCTCGGTGGCGGTGATCGCGCTGCACGCCTGATCCGGCAGCGAGTCCTTCCATTCGCCTCGACCGATCTCGCGGAGCGGGTGCGTAGGGATGTCGCCGACGGCGTTCGCGGCGACCCGCAGTGCCTCGACCTGCCGTCGCAGGGCCGCCACTGCCGCGCCGTCGATCGCTGCCGCATCGCTGATGGCCACTTCGACATCCGGCGCTTCGGACAGACCGACGAGTTCCGATGCCATCTGGTAGAACGACCGCCCGATGGGCCTCACGCGATGCAACGCCTGCACGAACCGGTTGAGGCCCGCCCGCGACTCGCCGAGATGGCGCGCGTGGTCGTGCCACTGCGCCGGCTCGCGCGCACCGGCCGCCTCGAAGGCCTGCTCGATCTGCGCCAGCACCTCCTTCTTCGACGCCTTGCTGGAATGCACCTCCAGGCAGAACGGTGCGAGCCCTATGCGTTCCAGCCGCCGCTGCACCACGCTCAGTGCCGCCATCTTCTCCGCAACGAACAGCACTCGCTTCCCCGCGGCGATCGACTGCGCGATGATGTTCGTAATTGTCTGCGACTTGCCCGTGCCGGGCGGACCCTCCAGCACGAACGTCCGGCCCGCGCACGCCGCCGCAGCGGCGACCAACTGCGAGGAATCCGCGTCCAGCGGGCCCATGCTCTGGTCAACAGGCAGGTCGACGTCGAGGGCTTCGGCGCGCGGGAAGGGCGCGGTGTCGAACGCGGCACCGGGTCGGTCCACGAGGTGCGTCACGACGCGGCTGGCGCGAAGGTCCGCCTCGCGTTCCTGCAGGTCCAGCCACATCAGAAACTTGGAGAACGTGAACAGGCCGACATGAGCAGTCTCCCGCACCTCCCAGCGGTCGATGTGCTTGATCGCCTCGCGGAAGCGCCGGAGCAGGAGCACGACATCCACC
>CAYMWG010000147.1:0-7255 GCA_964393765.1 uncultured Phycisphaeraceae bacterium | reverse complement strand
GGGCGGGCTCGCACGAGGCCCGTGAGCCGCACAACGTCCTCGACCTGTCCGAAGTCCACTTCGGCGGTCCTGAGGTCGATCGCCATCGCCGTTGCCTCGGACACCTTCTTCGGAGCGTTGGGGTCGAACGTCGACCCCGTGGACTTGTTGTGCCCTTCGTGGGCGTACACCGGGATCAGAATGGCTGCGGTTGCGAGCGCCAATGCGCCCGCCGCCGTGGCCGCGCGTGAACGAGCCATGAGAGGACTCCTGTTCGGACAGATGGATTCAGATGGATTTGGGGAGCGACCACCGGATCGATTGGATCGGCGTCGTTCACCGCTCGGCCGTCCTCGCGCGAAAACTGCGCAGGGCAGAGCGGGAAACCACCGATCCGAAGGGTGTTGCTATACGATGAGCGCGCAATGAAGGCGCAGGAGTGTCGCCGCGGGTCGCGGGACTCCACACAAATCCCGCACGCGAGCCCGGAATGGACTGGATGCCTCGGCGTCAATATCGACCGGCAGCGGGAGAATCGCCACCAGCACCGGCGCGGGGAGTTCCACGGTCTTCTTGGCGACCGTCATGAGAGTGTGCTGCTTGCCGCAAGTGCATTCGTGGTCGTCGTCGTGACCGGGGCAACAAGGCGACACGGGTGCTGCCGGGTCATGGCCCGGCGAACTCGTTGCATGATCGGCGTGATGGGCCGACTCGTGATCGTGGGCGGACCCGTCCGCGTGGCTGTGGGTCACCGGCTCGACCGCCGCCGTGTGCTTCCCGGCCTCGCACGGCACGCACACGCTCAACCACGAGTGGAAGTTGCAGCAGCAGAAAGGCACCGCCACCGCCAGGAGCAGGGCGACGAAGAGTCGAAATGGACCGCCGCGTACGAGCATACCGGGGAGAGTATATCGCTCCCCCCTCCCCCGGTTGTGAGAGGGGGGGGTTCGATTTTGGATTTTGGATTTTGGAATGCGGATTGCAGAAGCGGTCGCTCGACCAATCGTTCAAGGGGACCATCCGGTGTGGGGGCGTGTTGAACTCCTTATACGAGCCGCCGCTGGAGTGCCGGGCATTCTCAGAGCACACCTTTCGCCACCCAGGGAGGGGGGGGCACTGGTCGCGCGTCAACCAAACTGTTCCTCAACAACGGGCTCATCACGGTCCACACCGGCGAGTTCGTCATCGGCGTGCCGGGAATCAACAACGGCACCATCATCGTCATCTCGCGCGACACGCTCATCTTCGAGACCGGCCGGACTTACATGCCCGGCTCGAGCCTTGAAGGGCCCGGCGGGGTGAGCTTCGCGGGCGGGATGCACTCCATACCCCACCGGGACCTTCAGCATCACCGGCCCGGTCCTCACCGATGCGACCGGCATGCGCCTGATCGTCACGCACATCGCCGACTGGAACAACGACCTCGTCGTGAACGTGCCCGACATCTTCGCGTTCCTGAGTTCCTGGTTCGCGGGTTGAGCAAGATATCTTTTCGAGGCGAACGGAGAGTCGCCCGAGAGGGCGGAGCGTTGCGGAGGGCATCAAAGAACGCGGCGGACCCTTGTGCAGCCTCCAAGTGGCGCGCTTCCCCCATTTTGCGCTCTTGTTGGGGAAACCGCTTGTACACGGGCCGTGGTGTGGTAGGCTGATGTCCCCGGCACCCAGTAGGAGATTCACATGCGGACCCTTTATTTGTTAGGATTCGGTACGCATCTGTCGCGGCTGCTCGCGCGTGCGGGGCGGTGTGTCGGCGCGCCGATGCGGCATTCGCCCGCTTCCCGCACACTTTCGGGGGTGCTGCTGGAGGCGCTGGAATCTCGCCTGCACCTCGCCGCGGTTTCGTGGGACGGCGGCCCCGGCGGCACGGGCGTCAACTGGCACGACGCCGCGAACTGGAACCCCGACGGCGTGCCGGGCGCGGCCGACGATGTGACCATCGACATCGGGGCAAATCCGACGATTGTGTTTTCCGCTACGACAGGGACGCGGACCATCAACAGCCTGTCGTGCGCGGAGTCCGTCAACTTCACTGGCGGAAACCTGATGGTTGTTACGGCGGCGACGCTGACTGGTGGTGCGGTGGCGACGGTGAGCGGCGGGGCGCTGACGGGGGGCGCGTGGGACGTGACGGGCGGGACGCTGCGGGCGGGCTCGCCTATGGGAACGCTCAGTTCTGTGGCGATTACCGGCGATGTGCTTCTGGACACCGCCTCGGCAACGGTGCTGCTGACGGGGACGACCACCTTCACAGCGGTGCGGATCTCGGCAACCAACACCAACCTCAACATCGCCGCGGGGTACACGATCAACTCGCTGATCTCGATCGAGGGGGCCACGGGCGGCACACGGGCGATCAACCTGGGCACGGGCGGCCCCGGGACCATCACCATCGGGGCATCGGGGATCATCCGCCTGGCCGCCGGGACAGGGACAGGGATGACCATCAGCGGCGTGGCGACGCTGGTCAACAACGGGCTGATCACCGCCGAGGCCGCGGGCCGGACCATGACGATCAACCCGACCACCTTCACCAACAACGGCACCGTCCAGGCCACCGCAGGGACGCTGGCGGTCGCCTCGGGTTGGACCAACACCGGAGCGCTGACGGCCGCGCCGGGCGGCACGCTGACCCTGAGCGGCGCCTGGACCAACACGGGCACCCTGAGCATCGACAACGCGACGCTCAACCTAGGCGGGACTTTCACGACGGGGGGGATCAACCTGGCCGGCTTCACGCGGACTAATGGCGGATTGGTGAACATCACCGGGACGCTCAACAACGCCGCGGCAACGCTGGCCCTGAACGCGGCGACCGGCTCGTGGCTTCTGGCGGGCGGGACCATCAGCGGGGGGGCGGTCACGTTTGCGGACGGAGCGACCCTGCAGATGAGCGGGACGGGCGGGACGCTCTCGAGCGTGGACATCGGCGGGGAGATCCTGCTGGACACCGCCTCGGCAACGGTGCTGCTGACGGGGACGACCACCTTCACAGCGGTGCGGATCTCGGCAACCAACACCAACCTCAACATCGCCGCGGGGTACACGATCAACTCGCTGATCTCGATCGAGGGGGCCACGGGCGGCACACGGGCGATCAACCTGGGCACGGGCGGCCCCGGGACCATCACCATCGGGGCATCGGGGATCATCCGCCTGGCCGCCGGGACAGGGACAGGGATGACCATCAGCGGCGTGGCGACGCTGGTCAACAACGGGCTGATCACCGCCGAGGCCGCGGGCCGGACCATGACGATCAACCCGACCACCTTCACCAACAACGGCACCGTCCAGGCCACCGCAGGGACGCTCACGGTGAATACGACCACGTGGACCAACACCGGCTCACTCATCGCCAACGGGGGCACCATCGTATTGGGCGGCACGACCACGACCGCCGCTAACACTGGCACCATGAGCCTGACTGGCGGCATAATCCGCTTTACGGGCACGGTCAACAACGCCGCGAGCACGATCTCGTTCGTCCCCGGCTCCACCGGGACGATTGAACTCGCCACCTGCACCATCAACGGCGGCACGATCGCGTTCCCCGCAACCACCACCAACAGCGCCACCGCGCTTCTCACCCTGAACAACGGCGTTGCCATCAACGGGGACCTCGGCCTGCCAGGGGCGAACACGACCATCCGGATCACCGGCGGCCTGCCCCTCAACGGCACCATCACCGTGTTTCAGTTCTCCTCCGGCCTGATCTTCAACGGCGGGGCGCAGTCGCTGACCGGCGCCGGGACCGTTGCGCTGGCGCAGGCCGGCTGCTTCCTGAGCGCCGACAACGGCGCCGTCGTCACCATCGGGCCCGGTGCGACGGTCTCCGGCTTTGGCAGTATCCGGCAGGGCGCGCTCGGCGGCACCGGCGGCTTCATCAACCAGGGAGCGATCACCGCCGGCACCAGCGGGCAGACGCTCACGATCTCCACACTCACCCTCGGCTTCTCGAACACCGGCCTTGTGCAGGCCGTGGGAGGGGGCACGCTGGCTCTGGGCGGCACATTCACGACCGCCCAACTCGGCGACCTCCGCAACGTCAGCGGCACCGTGCGCATCAATGGCACCATCAACAACGCCGCGGCGACGCTGACACTGAATGCCACGACCGGCTCCTGGTCCGCCGGTGGCGGAACGATCTCCGGCGGGACCGTCAACCTCACGGGCGGATCGACCCTCCTCTTTAGCGGCCTTGGCAATCTGACCCTCAGCGGCGGCGTCTCCCTCAACGGCGATGTGAACATCCCCGCCGCCACCACGACCCTGCGCATCACCGGCGGCCTGACCTATAACGGCACGATGACGGTCAGCCAGTTCTCATCGGGCCTGATATTCGACGGGGGCGCACAGTTCCTCGGCGGGGCGGGCACGATCGTGCTGGCGCAGGCCGGCTGCTTCCTGAGCGCCGACAACGGCGCCGTCGTCACCATCGGGCCCGGTGCGACGGTCTCCGGCTTTGGCAGTATCCGGCAGGGCGCGCTCGGCGGCACCGGCGGCTTCATCAACCAGGGGACAATCTCCGCAAACGTCAACGCCTCAACCCTCACGATCGCCACGCTCGCGCTCGGATTCTCGAACACCGGCACGCTCCGCGCCACCGGCGGCGGCGTGCTGACCTTCTTCAACAGCGCGACACAGTTCGGCAACCTCGTCGGCGGCACGCTCACCGGCGGCACATATGAAGTGATCGGTGCCTCCACGATCACCACCGCCGCGCTGGCGGGGAACATCACCGCCCTGGCTGGCACAACCTCCGTCCTCCTTGACGGGGCCGCGTCCACCTGGACCGCGCTCGGAAACCTCGCCACCAATCAGGGCTCGCTCACCCTCGCCAATGGCCGGGGCTTCAACTTCACCCCCGCGGGCAACCTCTTCAACAACTCCGGAACGTTCATCAAGTCCGGCACCGGCACATCCACCGTCGGCGCGGCGATCACCTTCAACAACACCGGCACAACCCAGGTCACCGGCGGAACGCTCACGCTCAGCGGGCCTGTATCCCAGGTGTCCGGCCCGACGCTCACCGGTGGCACATGGACAGTCGCGGACTCCGGCGCGGGCGCGACTCTCGCCATCCCCGCCGCCACGCTCACGACCAACCAGGCGACGGTCACCCTCAGCGGCGCGGGCGCTGTCTTCGCCGCGCTCGACAGCCTGATCGCCAATGCGGGCTCCTACACGCTCGCCGCAGGCCACGACAGGACGCTCGCCTCGCTGACCAACTCCGGCACAGTGAGCGTGCTAGGCGCGGCAACATCCCTCACGATCACCGGCGCACTGAACAACTCCGGCGCGATCAACATCACCGCGGGCTCACTCTCCGCCCCCGGCGGCGGCTCGCACACGGGCAACTTCTCCCTCACCGGCGGATCAATCACCTTCGACGGTTCGCACACGCTCACCGGCACGGGCTTCACGGGAGCCGGTCTGTTCCTCAACCTCGGCACGCTCACCCGCACCGGCGGCGGAACCACGACCTACGACGCGGGGATCGAGTTCGACAGCATCGGCACCGTGGAGGTTCTGGGCGGGACACTGACCGTCAATGGCCCCGTGACGTGGCTGTTCGGGACCGAACTGATCTTTGGCACATACTCGGTCCACGCCCCCGGGGTGCTGAATCTCAACGGCGGGTCGATCGTCACTATCGGCTTGGACGCCGCGATCAACCTCTACGGCGTTGGCGCTTTCGAGAACTTCGATGCGCTCGCGGGCCTCGCCGCCAACCGCGGCCAGTTCTCCGTGCTCGACGGTGCGATCGTGTTCATGGGGCAACTCGACAACTCCGGGTCGTTGACCGTCGGCAGCGGTGCCGAGTTGTACTGCAACCTCACCAGCAGCGGCACGATCGAGGTGGACGACGCCACGCTTCACTCCTACGGCTTCTCCAGCCCTCAGTCGGGGACATGGTCGATCAACAACGCGCCAACGCCCAAGGGCATCTCACTCAGCGGCATGCACGAGTTGAACGGCCTCGATGTTGTCGGCAGCGGCGACCTGACGATCGGATCGGGTACCGAGGCCGTGACGAACTGGTCCGGCGGGACCATGTCCGGCTCGGGCAAGTTGAATGTCCTAAGCGGCAACAAGCTCTGCATCACCGGATCGGTCACGCTGTCCCGCACCATTGAGAACTTCGGAAACCTCGAATGGGCCTTTGATGCTATCGGAGACTGGACGTTTATCGGTGGCGTGGTCAACAACCACGAGTTTGCCAGTTTTGGAATGTATCCGACCAACCTCTCGCTTCTTGACGGCGGCGGTGTCAACCAGATTAACAACCTCGCTGACGGCCTTCTGTCGCGGGGAAGCAGCGACCTCAGCAACTTGACCATCAACGTCCCGATCACCAACGCCGCCACCGGTGTGTTCAGCATCAACTTCGCCACGCTGACGCTCGCCCCCGGCGCTTCAGTCATCAACAGCGGCATCATCGCCATCGGCTCGAGCGGCGAACTGCGCACGCAGGGGACTGTCACAAACGAGTCCGGCTCGTCGGTCACCGGGGATCAGGTCTTTGGCGTCGGCGCGCTGACGGTCGCGTCCGGCGACCACACCTTCGAGCCGGGCTCGACCTTCGACGGCAACCTGCAATCGACCGTCGAGGGCGGCGTCCTCAGGTTCAACACGGGAGGTGTCGTTCTCTTTGAACAAAGCCTGACACTCGAAGGCGGACTTCTGACCGGCTCGGACTTCTTGGAAATTGGCAGCGCTGCTGGCGCCTTCGTATGGAACGGCGGCACAATCGACGACGATAACTCCGGCGCTTTCATGACGTTGCGAAACACTTCCGTTTTCGGGCTGTCCGCCAATGACCGGATCGCGGCGAGAGATATCCACAATCAGGGCACTATTGCATGGACTCACGGTGATCTCCTGATCGATGATGCGCAGTTTGAGAATAACTTTGAGGTCATCTTCAGCGGCTCCCAGGGGCCGCGTGCGATCCGGGTCACCGGCGAGGACTCCGCTGGTATCTTTGTGAACGCGGGCTTGTTCCACAAGCAATCCGCATTCCTTCTTGTCATCGGTGAGGTGGTTGATCCCTTCGCCTCTCTTTCTTTCTTCAACTCCGGCGGCTTCATGGTCGTCGAATCCGGGACGCTGTTCTTCCCTTCGGGTGGATCGAGTTACGAGAACACCGGTTCGCTCGATATTCGCGCGGGAGCATTGGTCGACTTTGCGCATTTGCCTGATCAACTTTCCGGCGGCACCCTCACCGGCGGCACCTGGAACGTCGCGGGGACACTGACGTTCCCCGCAGGAACGAACC